>JAFZZX010000153.1 GCA_017615515.1 Clostridia bacterium | reverse complement strand
GATCATGTTTATGAAGGACTTCGAGACCACTCTCCTCGTGGCGACGCCCTCCTATGCGCTCCGCCTCGCCGAAGTGGCGAACGAGATGGGCGTGGACATCAAGAAGGATCTCAAAGTGCGTATCGCCCTCGTGGGCAGCGAACTCTTGACCGAGGCGATGCGCGAAGAGATGCACAAGGTGTGGGGCGATAACGTCCTCGTGACCAGTAACTACGGCATGAGCGAACTGATGGGCCCCGGCGTCTCGGGTGAATGTGAATACCTGAACGGTATGCATATCAACGAGGACTTCTTCATTCCCGAGATCATCGACAGCAAGACGGGCGAGGTGCTCCCCGCAGGGACCAAGGGCGAGCTCGTCGTGACCTGTATCTATAAGGAAGCGCTCCCGCTGATCCGCTATCGCACCAAGGACGTGACCCGTCTGATGTACGAGCCTTGCCGTTGCGGCAGGACGACTTGCCGTATGGAGAATCTCGACGGCAGAACCGACGATATGTTGAAGATCCGCGGCGTCAACGTCTTCCCCGGACAGATCGAGGAAGTGCTCCTGCACACCGACGGCATCGGTCCGCACTACGAGATCGTCGTGACCCGCGAAGGTCACTCGGACAAGCTCGAGATCCGCGTCGAACTGTTAAAGGCGACGGACGACTATCAAGAACTGAAAAACATCGAGAACGCGATCCGCGCCAAGCTCCGCGTCGTGCTGGGTTTGGACGCGAAGATCAGCCTCGTCTCTCCGAATACGCTCCAGCGGTTCGAGGGCAAGGCGAAGAGGATCCGCGATCTCAGAGATAAGGAGGGCGTATGAAGAAATTGTTACTTGGAAACGAGGCAATCGCGCGCGGCGCGTACGAGGCGGGGGTGAAGGTCTCCGCGGCGTACCCGGGCACCCCGAGCACCGAGATCAGCGAGACCATCGCGAAGTATCCCGAGGTCTATGCCGAGTGGTCGCCGAATGAGAAGGTCGCGGCGGAAGTCGCGATCGGTGCGTCGATCAGCGGCGTCAGAAGTATGTGCTGTATGAAGCACGTCGGACTCAACGTCGCGGCGGATCCGTTGTTTACCTGCTCCTACACGGGCGTGGGCGGCGGATTGGTCGCGGTGGTTGCGGACGATCCCGGTCTCTACAGCTCGCAGAACGAGCAGGACACCCGCATGGTCGGACGTTCGGCGATGATCCCCGTGATCGAGCCGTCGGACAGCGCGGAAGCGAAAGAGTTTATGAAACGCGCTTTCGAGCTCAGCGAGAAGTACGACACCCCGATCATTCTGCGCACGACGACGAGGCTTTCGCACTCGCAAGGCGCGGTGGAACTCGAGGACAGAGTCGAAATCCCCGACAAGCCGTACGAGAAGCGCATCGACAAGTACGTGATGATGCCCGGCATGGCGAAGAAGCGTCACCTCTACGTCGAGGACAGGCTGAATCGCATGGCGGAAGATATGGCGACCGATCCTCTGAATCGCATCGAATACGGCGACAGGAAGATCGGCTTCATCGCGAGCGGTATCGCCTATCAATACGTCAAAGAGGCGATGCCCGAGGCTTCGGTTTTGAAGCTCGGCGTCGTGAATCCGCTCCCCAAAAAGTTGATCGCGGAGTTCGCGAAGAACGTCGAAACGCTCTACGTCTTCGAAGAGCTCGAACCCGTCGTCGAGGAACAAGTCCGCGCGATGGGCATCAAAGTGATCGGTAAAGAGATCTTTACCCGTCAAGGGGAATACAGCGCAAACCTTCTCAGGAGAGCGGTGCTCGGCGTGGAGGACTATGAAGCGCCGACGGCGGGACTTCCCGCGCGTCCGCCCGTGCTGTGCCCGGGATGCCCGCATAGGAGCGTCTTCTCGGTCATGAAGAGGCTGAAACTGCACGTGATCGGCGACATCGGTTGCTATACCCTCGGCGCGGTCGCCCCGATCTCGGTCATCGAGACCACGATCTGCATGGGGTCGAGCATCTCCACCTTGCACGGCGTCGAGAAGGCGAAGGGCAAGGAGTACATCAAAAAGTGGGTCTGCGTGATCGGCGACAGCACCTTCCTGCATACAGGCGTCAACAGCCTGATCAACTCGGCGTACAACAAGAGCAGCGGCACCGTCGTGATCCTCGACAACCGCACGACCGGCATGACCGGTCACCAGGAGCACGCCGCGACGGGCAAGAACCTCAAGGGCGAACCCGCTCCCGCGATCGACCTCGAGAATCTCTGCCGCGCGATCGGCGTGAACCGCGTGCGTACCGTCGGCGCCTTCGACCGCGACGCTCTGACCGCCGCCCTCAAGGAGGAAACGCAGGCGGACGAATTGTCCGTGATCATCTGCCGCGCCCCGTGCGCGCTCCTGAAGGGCAACGTCTTCCCGAACAAGGTATTCGTGAATGCGGACAAGTGCGCGAAGTGCGGCGCCTGTATCACTTGCGGTTGTCCCGCGCTCTCTAAGAATGCGGACAAGACCGCGAAGATCGACCCCGAAATGTGCAACGGTTGCGGCCTCTGCGCGTCCTTCTGCAAGTTCGGCGCGATGGAGACGAGGGAGGTAGTGAAGAAATGAGTACGAATATTATGATCGTCGGCGTGGGCGGGCAGGGAACCCTCCTGACCAGCCGTATTTTGGGCGGTATCGCGATCGAGAAAGGCTATGACGTCAAGCTCAGCGAGGTGCACGGCATGGCGCAACGCGGCGGCAGCGTCGTGACCTTCGTCCGCTACGGCGACAAGGTGCGCGAGCCCATCGTCGAAGAGGGGCAGGCGGACGTGCTGATCGCTTTCGAACGCCTCGAGGCGGCGCGCTATCACCATTTCCTCAAGAAGGGCGGCGTGCTGATCGTGAACGACGTCGTGATCGAGCCGATCACCGTGATCTCGGGGCAGACCACCTATCCTTTGGACGTTTTGGACAGCCTCGAAGGCAAATACAAGATCGTCAAAGTGGACGCGAACAAGATCGCCGAAGAGGTCGGCAACCGTCGCGTCTTCAACACCGTCGTTTTGGGCGTGGCGGCTCGTCATATGGACGTGGAGAAGGAAGTATGGCTCCGCGTGATCGAGCGCACCGTGCCGCCCAAGACGGTGGAGATCAATCAAAAAGCGTTTTTAACGGGGCTCGGAGAGTGATCCCCTTAAAGAAGGAGAAACCTATGTATTGGAATGAAAAAATGGAGACGATGAGTCGCGAGGAACTGACCGCGCTGCAAAGCGAGCGCCTCGTCGCGACGGTTAAAAGAGTCTACGAGAACGTTCCCGCCTATCGCGCCAAAATGGACGCGATCGGTCTGAAGCCGGAGGATATCAAAGGGGTCGAAGACCTCACGAAACTCCCCTTCACCACAAAGGCGGACCTTCGCGACAATTATCCCTTTGGGCTCTTCGCCGTTCCGCAGGACGAGATCGTGCGCGTGCACGCGTCTTCGGGTACGACGGGCAAGCCCACCGTGGTCGGCTACACCGCGAAGGACATCGAGATGTGGAGCGAATGCGTCGCCCGTTGTATGACGATGGCGGGCATCACGAAAAAGGACATCGTGCAGGTCGCCTACGGCTACGGTCTCTTTACCGGCGGTCTCGGCGCGCACTACGGCGCGGAGTATATCGGCGCGACCACCGTCCCGATGGGCACCGGCAACACCCAAAAGCTCGTGACCTTGATGAAGGACTTTGGCGCGACGGCGATCGCCTGTACCCCCTCGTATCTCCTGCACATTTCCGAAGTACTGAAGGAAGCGGGCGAGGTCGATAATCTGAAACTCAGGGCGGCGGTCTGCGGCGCGGAGCCTTGGACCGAGGAGATGCGTCTCCAGATCGAGCGCAACCTCCACATCCACGCACACGACATTTACGGGCTGTCCGAAGTGATGGGCCCCGGCGTGGCGTGCGACTGCGAATATCACGAAGGATTGCACGTCTGCGAGGACTATTTCATTCCCGAAATCATTTCGCCGACCACCCTCGAGCCCGTCGCTCCGGGCGAAACGGGCGAACTGGTCTTCACGACCATCTCGAAGGAAGGCTTGCCGCTGATCCGTTACCGCACGCGCGACCTGACCAGCATCACCTACGACAAGTGTAAGTGCGGCCGCACGACTTGCCGTATCAGCCGTTTTAAGGGCAGATCGGACGATATGCTGATCATTCGCGGCGTGAACGTCTTCCCGTCGCAGGTCGAAGAGGCGCTCCTCGGCGTGGACGGCGTCAGCCCGCACTATATGATCCTCGTGGATCGCGTCAACAACCTCGACACGATCGAGATCATGGTCGAAGTGGACGAAAAATTCTTCTCGGACGAGATTAAGGGCTTGGAGGCTCTGTCCGTCAAGATCGCGAAAGCCGTT
>JAFZZX010000152.1 GCA_017615515.1 Clostridia bacterium | reverse complement strand
GCAAGGAGAAGGGCGTGGGCAAAAAGGCATTTCTGCGCCGCGCGGAGCAGATAGAGGGGGTCTACGTCCCGTCGCTGAATACGCCCGCGCATCGCAAGACCGTTCGTAAGGCGGTCGTGCGCGATTTCGACAAATGCTATTATCCGACCGCCCAGTTGATGCCCACCCTTGAGGTCGTGCACGATAGGGCGATGCTCGAACTGTATCGCGGTTGCCAGAACGGCTGCCGTTTCTGTCAGGCGGGCTACTACTATCGCCCGATCCGTTATCGCACCGAACAGACCGTCAAATGCCTTGCCGAACGCTTGATCTGCGAGACGGGCTTCGACGAGATCTCGTTGGGGTCGCTTTCTACCGGCGATTATCCGTGGCTCGAGCGCTTGCTTTCGGACGTCGGCCCCTTGGCGGAGAAGGCGCACGTGCACCTTGCGCTCCCGTCCTTGCGCCTCAGCTCCTTTAAAAAGGAGTTTGCCGAGAACAGTCGCAAGAGCTCTTTGACCTTCGCGCCCGAGGCGGGCACCCAACGCCTGCGCGACGTTATCAATAAAAACGTGACCGAAGAGGAGATCCGCGAAGGCCTTTCCGCGGCGTTCGACCAGGGCTATACGAGCGTGAAACTCTACTTTATGCTCGGACTCCCCACCGAGACAGACGAGGACCTTATGGGTATCGTGGACTTGGTTAAAAAGATCCGCTCCCTCTTCTACGAGAAACACAAGGGCGGCATCAATATCACGGTCAGTTGCTCGGTCTTTATTCCCAAACCCGGGACGCCTTTCCAATGGGAAGCGCAGATCTCTCGTGAGGAGATGGCGCGCCGCCAGTTCCTATTAAAGGACGAGATCCGCAAGGTCAAAGGGGCGTCTTTCCACTATCACGACCGCGAGACCAGCGAGCTCGAGGCGATCTTTGCCCGCGGCGACAGAGCGCTCGCGCCCTTGATCCTGCGCGCCTACGAAAAGGGCGCGATGTTCGACAGTTGGACGGAATATTTCCGATATGATATATGGGAAGAAGCGATGGCGGAACTCGGCATCGACAAGGCTCGCTACCTCGGCGCGCAACCCTTGGATAAACCGCTTCCGTGGGACTTTATCGACATCGGCGTAACGCGCGATTTCCTTTTGCGCGAGCGGGAACGCGCCTACCGTGCGGAATGTACGCCCGGTTGTGACAAGGGCTGCCAAGGCTGCGGTGCGTCGCACTTCGCGCCCTGTGACGAGGTGAAACGAAAATGATCGTCGTACTCAAGCACTACAAGCGCGGGCCGATGATCTACGTCTCGCACATCGACCTTTTGAGGCACTTCACCCGTACCTTCCGCAGGGCGGGATTCGAGATCGATTTTTCGAGCGGGTTCAATCCGCATATGCTCGTGAACCTCGGCACGCCGCTCCCTCTCGGCATCAGTTCTTCGTCGGAGTACCTGACCGTTTCGACCAACGTGCCGAAAGAGGAGTTTTTGGAGCGATACAACGCCGTGGCGCCAAAGGGACTGGAGGGGATACGGGTCTTCGCGCCCGCCTCGAACCCGAATATCGCGGGGCGAACGGTCGCCGCGGACTACGCGGTCAAGCAGATCGGCGCGGAGGCAAAGCGTCGCGAGATCGAGAGGGTCGTGAACCTATTATCCCTCGAAATGCCGATCACGAAGAAGGGGGAGACCACGATGAAAGAGGTCGCTCCCCTGATCAACGGGATCAAGGTCTATCCCGACAGCCTGAACCTCTGCCTCGCAGCGGGCAATACGACGCTTCGTCCCGACAAGTTCGCGCTCTTCCTCGCGGAGAAGTTCGCCTTCGAGGCGCAGGTGACGGACTTGTGGAAGTACGAGCAGTACGTGCGCGGGGAGAACGGTGCGCTTCTGGAGGTGGACGCATACCTTTCCTCTCTAGATTTTTGACGCATTGCTTGCAATCGTCAAAAATCTGTGCGTTAGCACTAGAGCGAGCGAAGCCGAGCGTCTCTTTAATGCGGAATGCGGAATGCGGAATAGGGGATTTTTGCGTATTGCCTGCAAAAGTCAAAAATCTGTGCGTTAGCACTAGAGCGAGCGGTTTGCAGCTTTGACGATCGCTTGCCATCGTCAAAGGTGCGCGCGTAAGCGCTAAAGTGGAGCGAAGCGTAACGCCTCTCTCAAAGCGGAGACCTGTACGGAAGCGAAATCTTCCGCTTAAATAAATCTGCAGGCGATTCGTTGTCAAGCAGTTTTATAAAAGGGTTTCCGTTAAACGCGAAAGGAGAAAAAGATGAAAGCCAAGAAAGAAAAAGATCTTTCCTTCAAATCGAGCCCGGATTACGTCCCGATGAAAGAAAAGATCGCCTACGGTTGCGGTGCGTTGATGGACGGCGGTGGCGTCGCCTTGATGGCGTGCGTCATGCTCAAGTATATGACCGATACGCTCGGGATCGTGGCAGCCAGCGCTTCGACCATTATGATGGTCTCCAAGATCTGGGACGCCGTGACTGACCCGCTGATGGGCAGTATTACCGACAACACCCGTACCAAGTGGGGCCGTCGCAGACCGTTTATGGTTTTCGGCGGCGTGTTCCTTATCATCGCGCTCGCTTTGTTGTTCGCGCCGATCAAAGACTGGTGGGGCATCACTTCGCAAGCGGGCATGATCTCGTACGTGCTTATTTTTTACATCGTTTGGAACACCTGCTCGACCATTACGCAAGTGCCGTATACGTCGATGGCAAGTGATATTTCTCCTTCCTTTAGGGAGCGGAACAACGCCAACACCATTAAGTTGGTCTTCACCGCCATTGCTTCCGGTCTTGCCTACGTTTTGCCCCTTCTTATCCTCGGTGCAAGAGAAAAGGGCACGATCAGCGGCACGACTTTTTGGATCATCATGGTCGCCGTCTTCGGCACGATGTTCGGCGGCGGCTTGATCATTACCGGACTATTCACCAAAGAGCGCGTCAAACCGGAAAAAGCGGAAAAGAAGAAGTTTAATTTCAAACAGTTTTTGAAAGGCTATATTCAGCCGTATAAAAATAAGTCCTACGCTTGGCACATCGGTATGTACGTATCCGCTTTTGCCTGTATGGATATGCTTTCGGCGCTTGCCGCGTACTATGCAAGCCACGTGTGGCGCGGTGTCAAAATGACCTTGCCCATCGTGGGAGAAATGACATTCTCGTCCATGTTCATTATCGCTCCGATCATGGTGGCGGCAGTGCTTGCGTTCCCGCTTGTGCGCGTAGTGATGGACAAGAAAGGCAAAGCCTTTGCGTTCCGTATGGGCTTGCCGTTTTATATCCTCGGCGGTATATTGATCGCCGTTCTCAATCCTCAGATGGGGTGCCCCCCGTGGGTCATTCCGATCGTCGCATTTTTGATGGGCTTTGGCTTCGGCGGAGCGCAGATGATCCCGTGGATGAACTTCCCCGATACGTTGGACGTTGCCGAACTGACGCTCGGCGAGAGACCGACCGGAAACTACAGCGGTATGATGACGCTTGTCAGAAAGATCGGCGGCGCTTTTGGCGTGGGTACCATCGGTTGGGTGTTGACCGGCGTAGGGTACGAAGGCTATAACGCCGCGACCACAGCCGCGGACGCTTTGGCACAAGAAGATCCCGCCTCCGCGTTTGCTCTCGAATATGTAAAAACGGACAGCACGAAGATCGCCGGATTTTTGAAAGATAACCAAGCAGTCGTCAGCAATAAGCTTAACGAACTGGCGGCGAACGGCAAGATCAGCTTCGACACGAGCGGTTTCAGCGTTGCTTCCGTCGCCGATAACGTCAACAAAGTACTCCTTACCATTCGGCTTTTGATGGGTATCTCCATCGCGGTATTGATCGCTTTCGCGCTGTTCTCGTCCTTCCGTTTCCACTTGAACAATAAGATTTTGGCTCGAATGCGCTACTTCTCCGAGAAGATCAAAAACGGTGAATACGACGAACTGACCGACGAAGAAAAGCAAGAACGTATCGATCTCATCAAAAAGCACTACGGAAAGTACGATAAAGAAGAAGACGAAGCCCGCATTGCGGAGATCACCGCCGCGGCGAAGGCGGAGAACAAAGCCGCTGAAGGAGAAAACGAATAACAGATCGGGTATTATATTGTCCGTGAGCTCCTATAGTTCCATAGTATTCGCGGTTTCTTATTCCGTTGACGGAAGGGAGAATGGCGATTATACTATAAGCAACGAGAGGATGACGGGAGAAGGAACGTATGAAATATGATTGTGAATTAGTAGGCAAAGTCGGCTCTATGGCGCTTATCGACAAGCGCCGCAACGCGCTCAGCTACGACACCGTCGCGCGGATCTCTCAAGATCTCCGTCCGGGGGACATCTGGGTCACGTCGGGTGCGGTCGAGGTCGGCAGACTGGACTATATCAAGCGGAACGGCAAGGAGATCGAGGGGGACGACGAATCGGTAAAGACCGATTACAGCGCGCAGGGACAGACCGTCCTCATGAATACCTATCGCCAGTTCATCGATCCGAAGTACAGCGTGCGGCAGATTCTCGTGGAGCATCAGCATTTCAACGATCCCGAGAAACGAGCGCACCTGCACGCACTCCTCACGCGCTCGATGGGGCAAGGGGCGATCCCGATCATCAATTACAACGACGCGGTCAGCTGCGAAGAGACTCGCAACCTCGAGATCCGCAATCTGAAAGCCAAGTCGGCGCACGTCGTGCAATGCGTGGACAACGACGAGACGGCGTCGCAGATCGCCTGTTTGATGAAGGCGGAGACCCTGCTCATCATGACCTCGACCGAGGGGATCTATCTGGACAGCAAGGACAAGTCCACTCTCGTCCCCGTGATCGGCGGCAAGGACATCTACGAGCTCATTAAGAACGTCGAGTATCATCAGACCCTCTGCGAAGGGGCGAGCCGCAAGGGGGCGAACGGCGCCTTCGCAAAACTCGAGTATATCAAGGAGCCCTTGAAGAACGGCACGACCGTTATCATCGGCAGTTCGTCCTACACGATCCGCGAACTCTTATCCGGCGCCGCTCCGCGCACGATCATCAAAACGAATTGACAGAAGGAAAATGGAAAAGAACGTCTCCCGCAAGGGAGCGTTTTTTTATAATAGGATCCCGACGTCGATACATACTACCTTGCGGAGGAAGTATGAAAGCAACGGGAATCTTGAGAAGAATAGACGAACTCGGCAGGGTGGTGATCCCCAAGGAGATCCGCAAGACGATGAAGATGCGGGAAGGGGAAGAACTGGAGATCTATACGACGGCGGAAGAGGTCGTGCTGAAAAAGTACAGCGAACTCTCCTCGATGGAGAGCTTTGCGCGGTCGCTCGTGTCGGTGATCCGCAAGGTGACGGGGCGCTCTGTCGCCGTGACGGACGGCGACGTCGTGATCGCCTCGAACGGCGCATTGGTGCCGCGTGCGGGACAGCCGATCGGAGAGGAGCTCAGGAAGGTCATCGAAGGGCGGCGTGTCGTGGTGCACGCGGACGGAAAATGTCTGTCCCTCGGCGAAGAGAAGGCGAGGGGCGAGGTGATCAGACCGATCTTGTCTGCGGGCGACCTGTTCGGCGCGTTGATTCTCGCTTCGGACGAACCGCCGACTAAGGCGGACGAGACCGTCGCGGCGATGGGAGCCGGGCTCTTTGAAGATCAAATCGACAGATAAAGGATACGCGCGACGCGCAGGTGCACTGACTATCGTCAGTCTATTGGCGAAAGTGGTGGGCGCTCTTTATAAGATTCCGCTGACCAACATCATCGGCGCGGAGGGCGTGGGGCTGTATCAACTGATCTTCAGCATCTACGCATTGGCGCTCGCGCTGACGTCGGCTTTTTCCGCTACGCTGATCTCGCGTGGCGTCTCCGCCCGTCTCGCGTTAGGGGACGAATCGGGTGCAAAAGGCTACTTCGTGACTGCGGCGACGGAGAGCGTGCTCTCCGCTCTCGTGATCGCGGCGGCACTCTTTCTTTTCGGCGGCAGGATCGCGGCGGCGCAGGGTGCGGAGGAGGGCGCGCTCGGTTATCGGATCATCGCGCCGTCCGTCGCCTTGGTCGCGCTTTTGTCCGCGATCAAAGGGTGGTTTAACGGCAATATGGATCTGAGACCCACCGCTTGGTCTATCTTGATCGAGCAGGTCGTGAAACTCGGCGCGGGGCTCCTGCTTGCGAGCCTGTTTCGCCATAGGGGGATCGCCTCGGCTTGTGCGGCGGCTCTTGCGGGGGTGACGATCGCCGAGTTCACGGCTACGGCGACCCTTTCGATCCTATACCTTTCGAAGAGATCGCGCGCGCCCTTGCCCCGCGTCCCTTTTCGGCAGGTGCTTGCCGAGGGCTTGCCCCTGCGCCTGAACGGGTTGATCCTGCCCGTCGCCGCTTTTTTGGACGGTTTGTTGATCGTTCGATTGCTCGCCCTCCACGGCGTGGGACAGGGAGAGGCGGTCGCATCCTACGGCATATATGCGGGGGCGATCAGCTCCATCGTCAATTTCCCCGTCGTGGTCGTGATCTCGGTCGCGATCGCCGTGATCCCCCTGATCGCCCGAAGCAAGGCGACCCGCGATATAGGGACTCTCAAGGGGAAAGCGACCTTGACCGTGAAGCTCGCGATCGTGGTTTCTTTGCCTGCGTCCCTTGCCTTGATCCTCCTCGCGCCGCAGGTGGTTTCGGTGCTGTATCCCGTCTTTTCGGCGGAGGAGCAAGCCGTCGCGGCGCGTCTGCTTGCCGTGGGGGCGGGGAGCGTGGTCTTTTTGTCACTTACGCAAATCTTTTCTTCGCTGTTACAGGCGATCGACCGCGCTGCCGTCGCCGCAGAAGCCTTGGCGTTCTCGATGCTCGTCAGGGTGGTGCTTTTGCTTGCGTTGATCCCACGTATCGGCATTCTCGGCATCGCGATCGCGACCCTCGTCTCCTACGCGCTCGCCACGATCTTGAACGTGCTGAAATGGTTGCAATACACGGGGCGAGATGAAAACGCCTTCAAAACTCTTGCCACCGTGACCGCTTCGGGTGGTATAATGGTAGCGGCGATCCTCGCTCCCGTCCTACTGATCGGCAATCCCATCTTGTCACTTCTCCTTTCCGCGCTGATCGGCTCGACGGTCTACCTCGTCGCGGTGCTGAAGATGAAGGTCTTTTCCTTAGGAGAGTTGCAGTCTTTGCCCCTTTCCCGCCTGACGACGAAAAGGAGATAACTATGGACCAATACGTCGTATCTGCGATTTCTTTGCTCGAAAACAGAGCGTTCAGCGCGCCCGGTGGCGCGTCCCTCGAAGTGACGGCTGTGACTCCCGACCTCTTCGAGCGGGTCAAGGCGAAACTTCTACATATCCTCGGCGACGAAACTTGCCTGATCGGCGATAAGGCGGCGCCTCTTTCGGAGCAGACCGCGCCGAACGGCGAGACTTCGGTTTTCTTTTCCGCACGTGATTTTCTGAAAAAGAAGCGTTTTGATTTCAACGATCTGATTTATATCATTCATC
This sequence comes from Clostridia bacterium, assembly GCA_017615515.1. Classification (GTDB taxonomy): domain Bacteria; phylum Bacillota; class Clostridia; order Christensenellales; family CAG-1252; genus CAG-1252. Next base: position 4,644 of record JAFZZX010000152.1, on the reverse strand, counting down.
GTCTCAGAGACGAGGACGGCTGCGAGTGGGACAAGGCGCAGACCCACGAGACCATTCGCGAGAACGCGGTGGAAGAGGCGTACGAACTCGTCGAGGCGATCAACAAGCGCGACCTTGAGAATATGCGCGAGGAGACGGGAGACGTCCTGTTGCAGGGCGCTTTTCACGCCGTGATCGCGGAAGACGGGGGCGAGTACGACGTATATGACGTGATGAGCGAATTATGCGCAAAGTTGATCTTCCGCCATCCGCACGTTTTCGGCACGGTCAAGGCAACCAACCAAGAGGAAGCGCTCGCCGCTTGGGAACAAGCGAAGATGAAGGAAAAGAAACAAAAGAGCGCCTCCGAACGTATGACCCACGTCGCGGGCACCCTCCCGCAGGCGATGCGCGCGTCCAAAGTGCAGAAGTACGCCGCCACGGTCGGATTCGATTTCCCGACGGCGGAAGAAGCTGCGACCAAGGTCGGCGAGGAACTCGCGGAACTCCTTTCCGCGGACGAAGAGGACAAGGAGATCGAAGGGGGCGATTTGCTCTTTGCGGCGATCAACGTCCTCAGGAAGAAGGGGATCAACCCCGAAATGGCGCTTTTGCGCTCCAATAAAAAGTTTATTCGTCGTTTTACCGCGGTGGAAAACCGTGTCAAAGAAATGGGGCTCGACATTAAGACCGTCGGGCTCGAGAAATTAGACGAGATCTACAACCAAGTGAAGAATGAAGAGTGACGGCCTCAAAATCGGGAATATCGCGCTGAGTTCTCGCGCCCTGTTCGCGCCGATGGCGGGTTATTCCGACCTAGGTGCGCGTTATTTGGCGCGGCTGTACGGGGCGGGGCTTACGACTTCCGAGATGGTCAGCGCCAAGGGACTGTGCTATCACAATCGTGAGACCGAAGCGTTGCTCGCGAAGACCGAGATCGAGACGCCTTTCGCGGCGCAACTCTTTTCCGCGTCGCCCGAATACACCGCGAAGGCGGTGGCGCTCCTTCCCGCAGGGATCGACATCGTGGATATCAATATGGGGTGTCCCGCCCCCAAGATCGTGAAGAATGGGGAAGGGAGCGCGCTCCTCAAGGATCCCGTACTCGCAGGAGAGATCGTCGCGGCGGCGGCAGGGGCGAGCAATAGACCCGTCACGGTCAAGATGCGCCTCGGCTATGAGATCGGCGATTTTGCGGCGGATAAGGTCGCGCGCGCGGTCGAGCAGGCAGGCGCGGCGGCGGTCACCGTACACGGCAGATACCGCGATCAAATGTATGCGGGCGTGGTGGACCGCGCGGCGATCCATAGGGTCAGAGACGCAGTGAAGATCCCTTTGATCGCGAATGGGGACGTGCGTTCCGTGCGAGATTATGATATAATGAGGAAGGAGACCGAGGCGGACGGCGTGATGATCGGCAGAGGCGCCCTTGGGAACTATCGCATTTTTGCGGATATTTCGGGCAAAAAGGTGGATCGGACCGAACGGGAGAATATCCTTCTCCAGATCGACTTTTTGAAAAAACAATATCCCGAAAGGATCGTCGTGAACTTAATGAAACATCACGTCACGGCATACGCATCGGGCAAAGCGGGCGTCGCGAAAGAGATCCGCGACCGCGTCCACCGCGCGACGAATTACACGGAGCTCTTCGCCGTCGTCGACGATTATTTCTCCCGATAAGATCGGATTTTTATTGTTTCCCCATGCCCTCGGCGGCTTTTTGAGAGGTTTTTCGATCGAATAAAGTGATCGATTTTATTTTACAATCGCGCGCGCGGAGGCGTATAATAAAGGAAAATAAAATCCTGTGAGGTGTTTCTATGGATAAACTTACCGTAAAAGACATTGACGTAAAAGGCAAGAGGTGCCTCGTTCGCGTGGATTTCAACGTTCCGATGAAGGACGGCGTGATCACCGACGAGAACCGCATCAACGGCGCGCTCCCCACGATCAAGTATCTCGTGGATCAAGGCGCGAAGGTCATTCTCTGCTCCCATATGGGCAAGCCGCACAACGTGCTGTCCGAGGGCTGGGGACTGAATAAGAAAGAGAAAGCCAAGCTCGAGGCGTTGCCCGAGGCGGAGCGTCCCGCCGCAGAGGCGGAGATGATGGCGAAAGCCGCGAAGGACAGGACCAAGCTCTCTCTGAAGCCGGTCGCCGTCGCCCTTTCCAAAAAGCTCGGTCAAGAGGTCAAGATGAGCGATGATTTCGTTGGTCCCTGCTCGGACAAACTCGTTGCGGAGATCAAGGACGGCGAAGTGATCCTCCTCGAGAACACCCGTTTCGATAAGGGCGAGGAGAAGAGAGACGAAGCGCTCTGCAAGAAGCTCGCTTCTTACTGCGACGTGTACGTGAACGATGCATTCGGCACTGCACACCGTTCGCACGCGACCACCGCGGCGATCGTGGAGTACGGTTTCGTGAAGACCGCGGTCTGCGGCTTCCTGATCGAAAAGGAACTGTCCGTGATGGCGGATACCTTGGAGCATCCCGCTCGTCCCTTCGTGGCGATCCTCGGCGGTGCCAAGGTCGCGGATAAACTCAACGTCATCGACAACCTCCTCAATAAGTGCGACACCTTGATCATCGGCGGCGGCATGAGCTACACCTTCCTCAAGGCGATGGGCTACGAGGTCGGCACGTCCCTCCTCGACGAGACCAAGATCGACTACTGCAAGGAGATGATGGCGAAAGCCGAGAAGCTCGGCAAGAAGTTCCTCCTGCCCGTGGACGTCGTGACGACGGCGGAATTCCCCGATCCGATCGACGCGCCGATCGACACCAAGGTCTTCGATCGCGACAAGATCCCCGCGGACAGAATGGGTATGGACATCGGTCCCAAGACCCGCGCCCTCTACGCAGAGGCGGTCGCTTCGGCGAAGTCTGTCATTTGGAACGGCCCGATGGGCGTCTTTGAGAATCCGATCCTCGCGGCAGGTACGATGAGCGTTGCCAAGGCGCTCGCGGACGCAAAGGACGCGATCACGATCATCGGCGGCGGCGACAGCGCGGCTGCTGTGGCGCAGCTCGGTTTCGCGGACAAGATGACCCACATTTCGACGGGCGGCGGCGCGAGCCTCGAACTCTTCGAGGGCAAGGTGCTCCCGGGTATCGCCTGCCTGAACAATAAGTAAATAACGGCTGAAGCCGAATATAAGAGAGGTAATAAAAATGAGAACTCCTATCATTGCGGGTAACTGGAAAATGAATAATACGATCGCGGCGACCAAGGCGCTCGTGACCGAACTGATCCCCCTCGTGAAAGACGCGAAGGCGGAAGTCGTGATCTGCACCCCCTACACCGATCTTGCGACCGCGGTCGAACTGACCAAGGGCACGAACATCAAGGTCGGCGCGGAGAACGTGCATTGGGCGGAAAAGGGCGCTTTCACCGGCGAGATCTCCGCGGATATGCTTGTCGAGCTCGGCGTGACCTACGTCATCATCGGGCACAGTGAGCGCAGACAGTATTTCGGCGAGACCGATCAGACCGTCAACGCCCGCGTCAAGGCGGCTCTTGCCAAGGGCTTGAAGCCGATCATTTGCGTCGGTGAGACCCTTGAAGAGCGCGAAGGCGGCAAAGTCGCCGAAGTCCTCGTCCGTCAGACCACCGAAGCCTTCAAGGACGTCGCCGAGGCGGAACTTCAGAACATCGTCGTCGCCTACGAACCCGTTTGGGCGATCGGCACCGGAAAGACCGCGACCGCCGAAGTGGCGAACGACACGATCAAGATCATTCGCGACACCATCGCGAAGCTCTATAGCAAGAAGACGGCGGAAGAGATCGTCCGCATCCAATACGGCGGCTCGATGAATCCGAAGAACGTCAAGGAGCTGATGGCGATGCCCGAGATCGACGGCGGTCTGATCGGCGGCGCGAGCCTCAAGGCACCGGATTTCAGCCTCGTTGTGAACTATTGATTTATGGCAAAACTTCACGCGATCGTCATTATGGACGGCTTCGGGCTTAATCCCGAGGTAAAAGGCAACGCGATCAAGCAGGCGGGTACCCCCTTCATCGACTATTTGATGAAGACCTATCCTTCGGTGCAAATCGGCGCGAGCGGACTCTCCGTCGGACTTCCCGATGGGCAGATGGGCAATAGCGAAGTCGGTCATACGAATATCGGCGCGGGCAGGATCGTCTATCAAGAGCTGACGAGGATCGGTCTCGCCGTGAAGGACGGCTCCATCAATGAGAATCCCGCCATCGTCTCCGCGATGAAGAGCGCGAAAGAGAAGGGGAAAGCTCTCCACTTCATGGGACTCCTCTCTTCGGGCGGCGTGCATAGCCATATCGACCATCTCAAAGGTCTCCTGAAAGCGGCGAAAGCCGAGGGAGTGGAGAAGGTCTTCGTGCATTGTTTTATGGACGGACGCGACGTCTCCCCGACGAGCGGCGTGGGCTTCATGCAGGAGATCTGCGATTTTATCGATGAGATCGGCAGCACGGCGAAGGTGGCTACGATCACCGGACGTTTCTATGCGATGGACCGCGACAATGCTTGGGACCGCGTGCAGAAAGCGTACGATATGCTGACGATGGGAGAGGGCGTGAAAGAGCGCTGTCCCGTCGAGGCGATGAAGAAGAGCTATGAGAACGGCGTGACGGACGAATTTGTCCTCCCCACCGTCCTCGTGGATGAGCGGGGCGAGCCCGTC
>JAFZZX010000151.1 GCA_017615515.1 Clostridia bacterium | reverse complement strand
CGAACTGGGGGAAGATGCACCCCAAGATGATCTACAAGTGCAAGATCTGCGGCAAGACGGAGGTCTTTTCGTACGATCCGACGGCAAAGCGCACGCAACCCGCGCGGGCTTGTGCGGTCTGCGACGCGGAAAACGTACATAACAGAAAGAGCATGATCCCGATCAGGGAACGGCTCTATCGTCTGCCGAAAGAGGGCTACCGTTGTCCTTGCGGCAATCGGATCGGGTTTGACCGGCTGTCGATAGATCTCAAATGCCCGCAATGCCATCGCGCCGCCCTTATCGATTCCGCGCCTTTCGTCTCTTATGACGATCTGAGCGCCTACGACGAGGGGTCGATGATCAGCACGAGCAACGGCGCGCTAACGGGAGACGTGGCGAAGACCCTGGCGAATAAAGCCAAGACGATGGATCGCAATTTCGGATTGCACGTTCTGTATCTCGCGCACGGGTTCCTTCGCTGGAAAGACCTGAACGGCACCGAGTACAATTCGCCCCTTTTGCTGTGCCCGATCAACTTGAACGTGGACAGAGCGAGGGGACAGTATTACTTCGAGGTCGACGCGTCGAGCGGCGGCAAATTCGAGGTCAATAAGACCCTGATCCAGATGCTCGCCGCCTATTCGAAGACCTGTTCGATCTCCTTGCCGACGCTGGATCCCGACGACGTGATGGGCTTTTTCTCGCGCTTACGTAGCCGCCTGATGGTGGGCGATGACGCCATCGTGTCGATCACGAGGAGCTGGGAAGTCGACGCGGGATTCGGGATCGGACTGTTCCATTATCAAAAGCTTCAATTGCATTCCGACATCGAGGAGAACGGCGAGAAGTATCTAAAACATCCGATCATCAGACGGCTGTGCGGGGATACGGCAGCCGCGATCGCCCCGCCCGTTCTTAGGCAGAGGGGCGCCGCGAAGTTCGTCACGCTCGACGCCGATTCTTCCCAAGAAGCGGTGATCAAGGCGGCGCAGGAAGGCAGATCCTTTATCTTGCAGGGTCCGCCCGGGTCGGGTAAAAGCCAGACCATCACGAATATCATCACCTCCGCCCTCGGCGAGGGCAAGAGCGTTTTGTTCGTGACGGAGAAGGCTTCCGCACGGTCGGTCATTCTCGACAATTTGGCGCGTTGCAATCAGTCTTCCGATAAGGCGCTGACCGATTTCGTATTGGACTTCGACTCCTTCCGCAAGCACGGCGGTGCGGTCAGTCGCGCCGCATTCATCGAAGAGCTGAACCGTTGCCTGACCTCCTACACGCCCGTGGGCGGATACGACGATCAACTCCTCGCCGACGAGGGGCTTCGCTACGATCAGATCGCAGGCTTTATGCGTGAGATGCGCGGCGAGTTCGGCGGGCGGAATTATCTCAGAATGTTAGAGGATATGGCGCAATACGCCGCCGTTGAACCGTTGGACGCGATCCGCTTGGTCCCTGCGGACAGAGGGGCGTTCACGGAGCTGTGCGACGCGATCGAGAAATACTACGTTGACATCAAGGCGTGCGACGGAGGGATCGATTACCGCAAGCATCCTCTCTACGGATGCGTGGGCGACCGCACGAGCGAACTCTATCGGATCGCTTCGGAGTATGCGAAGGTGTCCCTCGAACTATCGAAGGTGCTTTCCACCTTGCGAGAGTACGGCTGGACGGCGGACGCCGATCCCGACTATCTGGCTCTCGCCGCGAAACAGGCTCGTCGTTGGTCGGAGCTCCCGCGTCTGCCCGCGGAAATCCTCGATGATCTGACGGACAAGAAGTTGCAATCGCTGATCGACAGAGCGACGACCCGTTACGAGATGACCAAGGAAGTCGAGGAGAAAGAAGGGAGCGGCGTTTTCGCCGCGATCGATGCCAAGACGGCGTGTTCCGTCGACGTCCAATCGCTTGCCTATGGGATCACGGAGTATTCTTTCTTCATAAAGAGGCTCGGCGCCCGTTACAAGGGCTGGCTGGAAGGCATATTCTGTTGCTTTGAGCCGAACGCGTACGCGAAGGACTATCGATCCGCCGTCAAGGCGTTTGCGATTTTAAAGGAATACGTCGCCTATGTTGCGAAGAAAGCGGTTTGTACGATCGCTCGGGAAGAAGATCTCGCGCTCTTCGGCACTTCGCCGACCACGAGCGCAGACTGGGAGGCTCTTTTGCAGGATCTCAACGCGGCGAAGAAGGTATTGAATGCCCGCGACCGCCGAGTGTTCGATCCCTATCGTCCCGAGTGGCTGAGGCGCTTTTCTTCCGTGCAGTATTATCTGACGAGCAAAAACCTGCGTTCGATCGCCGATCGGCTGGAGGGACTCTTGGCAGAAGAGCGGACGCTCGGCGCGAGCTTATCGGTCTATATGACGACGCCGAACGGCGGATTCTTGGCGTATCGGGAGATCGCCGAAGCGATCAAGGAGAGACGCTCCCAACTCGCGCTGTGGCGCAGACTGTACGACACGATCGATGAGATCGGTCGGAAGGGGTGTCTGTCCCTTTGGCTGGAGTTGATCGAGAGCGGGTGCTCCTTCGATCGGGCAAAAGCCCGCTTGTTCCGCAGCTTTTATCAAAAGACCATCGAGGCGTTCGTGGACAAATACGGCTTGTCGTACATTCGGGACTTCAATCGCAGCGAGCACGAGCGGTTGATGAAAAAATACGCCGAAGCGGACAGACGGCTCCTCAATACGAGCGCCGCCAGACTGTGCGAAGCGTTGGACGGCTATTTGAAAGAGGCCGCCCGTAAAGTCGGCAACGGGAATGGCGCGGGCTTGCCGAAGTTCCCGTCAAAAACCGATCGCTCGATCAAGCAGTTCATATCGGACAACTATCTTTATATCCGCCGCATCAAGCCCTGCTTTATGATGTCACCGCTGAACGTCAGCCAATACGTCGACATCGGGATCTCCTTCGACCTCGTGATCTTTGACGAGGCGTCGCAGATCTTTACGGAAGACGCGCTCGCCGCGATCGTGCGCGGCAGGCAGGTCATCATCGCGGGAGACAGCAAACAGCTGCCGCCGTGCGACTTCTTCCGAGCGGGCGAGAGTATGCAGGACGACGAGGAGCAGTATTACGAGGAAGAGGCGAACGCCGAAAACTCTTTGTTGAACGCGGCGGACGAGGCGCTCAGCGACGCCTCGGTTTCGCTCGCCTGGCACTACAGAAGCTGCGACGAAGCGCTCATTGACTTTTCCAATCGGGAGATGGAGTATAATCTGATCACCTTCCCTTCCGCGACGAGGAATGCAAACGACGGGATACGCTACGTCCCCGTTGCCTACGATCCCGATTCCTGCTACGACGCAGGGAAGGGCGGCACGCACATCAATGCGGGCGAGGCGGACGAGATCGTACGATTGATCTATTCCGAAATGACCGCACCCGAGCGGCACGGATTCTCTATCGGCGTCGTGGCGTTCAGCAACTCGCAGGCGTTTGAGATCGAATCTCGTTGGGAACAGTTCAAGCAACTGCCCGAGAAAAAGGAAGCGATCGAGCGGTGGGAGAGGGCGCACGAAAAGGAGCCCTTGATCTTCTGCAATCTCGACACCGTGCAGGGCGACGAGCGCGATACGACCATCATCAGCGTCTGTTACAGCCCCGATCGCAACGGACGCTTTACCTTGCCTTACCTCGGGCGCATTCGCCTCTCATCGGGGCGCAAGAGGATCAACGTCGCCGTCACGCGAGCCAAGCACAGAATGATCGTGGTGTCCACCTTGAAGAGCGAGGAATTGAGCGCGGCGATCCGCGCAAGTTCCGCGCCGGAAGAGAATAAGGCGGGCGCGCAGATGCTCTGCCATTTCCTCGAATACGCGCAGTCTTTCTCCGATATGCCGGACGTATCGAGTCGGCGCAGCGCCGATCCCTTCGTCGCTTCGGTCTGCAAGGTATTAGACGAGGCGCGGCTGGAATACGACACCGAGATCGGTCGGTCGGAATGCAAGGTCAGCATCGGCGTGCGTCGGGCGAACGAGAAACACAACTACATATTGGGTATCATCATCGACGACCCGGGCAGGACGGATTTTGACAGCGTGCGCGAATATACGAGGCTGACCGAGCAGGTGCTGACCGAGAAATACGGGTGGAAGATCTATCGCATTTATCCTACGGCGTGGATAACGAACCACGAACGGGAAAAGCAGAATCTGATGGCGGCGATCATGTCGGCATATTGAGCCGTCGATCCCTCGTTCGATCGTTCCTTCCCATTATGAAAAAGTCCGCTTTGCGGGCTTTTTTATTGCGAAAAAAGCGGAAATCGGGAGAAAACGGGTCTTGTCAAGCATTCTTTGGTGTGCTATACTATTTACGTTGCGCCGAACGGAAAGGGAAGGACGCGATAGAAACGAAAGACAATGCGTTACGGCTTGTCGAGGAGAAAGCAATGCCGATTATTACTAGGAAGTCCATCGACTGGGAAAAGACGGGATACAATCTGGAGCAACTCCGCCTGACCAATCTGCCGCTACGGAAAAAGTCCTGCCGCAGCAGGACCTATGCGGCGGGCGATTGCGAGGGCAATTGCGACCAATGCCGTTACGATATGGATAATTTGATCAGCCGCTCGGAATTGGCAAAGATCTTTGACGTTTCCGAACACGTGATCTACAGTTGGGAGCGCGGTCGCACCCCCGTCGGCGTTGAAGAGCTTTTGTTATACTGTGACATCGCCGAGGTGTCGCTGTCCGACATTCTCGTATTCAAGCCCTGAAAAGGGACGGAGCGAGACTATTTCTTTAGCTCGGGGATCAAAAGCAGTTCGCACAGATTATCCGACGTCCAATAGTAGTTCCTTTCGTGGGTCGTTATGCCGTTTGTCAGATCCGAATAGATGCTTGCGATTTGGTGGGATTCCAAGGGAGCGGAAGCGAGTTTCTTTATGAGAACTTCCGCTTCCTTTTCTTTCTTGCTTGCGCGAAGGAATACGATCCTGCATAGGTCGATATATTGTCTGTCGGGATGGTCCGCGGCGAAGGATTTTGCGAAGATCCGATCCGCCTCGTCGAGCAAGAGGAGCCCCGCGTGGGGGTCGGTCTCTCCGACCATTACGGCGAGGTTGACGACGCTGTTACCCGTAAAGCAATGATCGGCTTGCAGTCGCTCCTTCTTCCAATCGATCACTTGTTTTATCTTCTCGATCGCGTTCGCTTTGTTTCCGTACAACCATTCCGTCACGGCGAGCGCATTGTACGAGGTGAGAGAGTAGGGGTGCGGTCGGGAGGCTTCGTCTATGACGTTGTCGTTCTGCTCGATGGAGCTTTCGTACAGTCGGATGGCGTCGAGGGGTTCGTTATTCAGCAAATGACAATTCGCCGCGATCGAGGCGCTCCAGGCGTATTCCACTCCCGCGTCTCCGAAATATCTGGAATAGATACGGATGGCGGCTTTTGCCTTCTCCATCGCCTCTTTCGTATTCCCGTTAGCGTACAGAATGGGGATCGCGAAACAATACACCCACGCCGCTTCTATACTGTCGGTGCCGTATAGCTCTTCGCGTAGGAGCACGGCTTTTTTGACCGACGCGAGCGCGTTTTTCAATTCACCGTACGTATATTGATTGTTCGCAAGATATGCCATCGCGTAGGAAGAATAGAAGGAGACGATCTTGTTGGCGTCGTTATACGCGATGACTTCCTCGATGATGCGATATGAGGCCTCGAATTCGCCCGCTTCGCATAAGGTTATCCCATATAGGAACTTGATCTCGTTGATTTCCTCGTCGATGGTCGGATATTCCGACAAGATCTTTTCAAAAGCCCGTTTGGCGGGCAGGTACTTGTCCTTTGCTTGTTTGAACAAGGCGCGCGCGTTGCATTTCTTCTCAAAGAGCCCGAGCGCATAGTCCTTGCTCACGGCGTCGAACAGGTCGGGGATCTCGTTATAGCAACGCGTCCACAATAGGATCTCGAACAGTTGCGCGATCTTTTTATCCCGCAGGAAATCTTTTGAGAGCGAGATAACGTCGATAAAGCGGTCGTTGGAATGCAAGAATTGCAGATAACGGGAGAGGGCGCTCGTGTCGTTCGTGTAGCTCCAGACCAAGTTGTCGTAGTTCGAGAAATGCTCGGAGAGGTAGTCGGCGTTCTTCAGATGATACGCCTGCCAAGGGAGTTCTCGGCGCGCTCTGTCGGACGCTTTGTCTTTCAGCCAGTATTCAAATAAAAGGGTCCTGAGTTCGCTCTCTCGCTCCGCCGTCAGGTTCAGCGCTTCGAACACGGCGTTTGCGAGTTTTTCGTTTCGGTACTTGATGTCCCCGTCCACTTCGTAGAAGAAGCCTTGCATCAATCCGTAGATTGTCACCCACGTCACGTGCGATAGGTTCAGAATCTCGATGATATCGCTTTCTCCCATTCCGTTTTTGCATAGGTAAAGGACTGCCAAACAATTCGTCAAGAGGTCTTTGTCCCCGATCACGTTGACGGTGCAGTTGACGGCTTCCGAGAAGACGTCGCTTTCCGAATCGCAAGACAGCAGCGCATTCAAGTACTCGTGCAGTCCGTTATGCACCCCCATCGTTCTTAATTCGTTCAAGGCGAAGCTCAAAACCAGCGGATTGCGAAAGACCAGGTTGTCTTCGAGCTTGGGCAGGAAAGAGGTGTCGAACTTTTTGTCGTATTGCGCGAACCACTTTACGAACAGCTGCGGGATCTGCGCCTTGAGGAGCGGCCGCAGGGAAATGCCGGGCGTGCCGGACGGCGCCGTTTTGGTCCCCGTAAGGATGATCTTCACGCTCTCCGAGGCGAGGGATTGCAGTTCGAACGCGTAGTTTTTGTTTCCGTTGAACTTGTCTATATCGTCTATGAAGATATAGAGCGGGGCGTAGACGTTGTCGTAGAGCAAGAGGGCTTCTTTGGTCTCTTGGATCAGGTCGTCCGTATCGGCGGGTTGCATGATCCCTCTGTCGGTTAGGAAAGAGGACAGCCTCTTCCATACCCCGTCGATCTCCTCGTTCATGTCCGCCTGCGGGAAGTGGAAGAAGATCGGGCTGTTCGGACAGGTTTCGTCGTAATGCTTGATCAGATAGGATAGGAAGGCGGACTTGCCGATCCCGCTTGCTCCTTGGACGTAACAATAATCGGAGTCTTCGACGATGGATTCGAGGGAACTGACCGTCGTGGTGTTTTCCACGTAATGCTCCAAATGGATCTTTAGGTAGTTGAGATGATCGTAATACCGTTCGTCGCCGTAGATTTGGGGCAGGTTCGCGAAGAAAACCTTTTCGATATGCGTTTTCATCGACAGAAAGACCTTGTCCGCGAAGTCGTCGATGTCTTCATACTCGAGAACGTCGCACTTGTTGCTGGCTTGCAGCGCGTCGATCAGGTTGTTCAGGCGATCTTCCTTTTGCACCTTCTTGACGAGAACGCTCGCTTGTTGGTGCTTGCGTTTCAAGATGCCCGCGCGCATCTCCATCTCCGTGATGCTGATGCCGTACGGCACGTCGTCGGAGATCATATTCAGGATAGAGTCGTTGGTGCTGTCCACGTCGTCGTCGCTGGGGACGGAGCCGTAGTTGTTCCCGATGATCCCGAGGAAGAAGGGCGCACAGCGACGAACTTCGCTTATGCAGACTTCGATCAGGGTCCCGTCCACGATCTCCTCATCGAGGATGCCCCACCGTAGGTCGATCTCCACGATGTCGATCTTTTTCGCCGCGAAATGCTTGCGGAGCGCGGGAAAAATCCGATGCACGATGGCGTTGCGCTCCGGACCCATATCCAAAAAGGTCGAAGAAATAAAAACGCGTGCTTTTCTGTTGGTAAGCAGATCAAATCCTCGTATCATTTTCCCCTCGTTTCGCTTTTTAACTCATTATATCAAAATATAATGAAAAAAAGCAATACCAATGATCCTGCAAAGCGCTTGCGAGATAGCGTGTAAACGCTCTTTGGCGGAGGATAATGGCTGCTACTCGAAATCAAACAATAAAAAGGAGCGGCTGATCGATTTGGGGACTCGTAAGG
>JAFZZX010000150.1 GCA_017615515.1 Clostridia bacterium | reverse complement strand
GAGTCGGACGGCAAGATCACCGTCGCGCTCGATACCTCGCTTACGCCCGAACTGATCGACGAAGGATTTGCGCGCGAACTCGTCTCCAAGGTGCAGACGATGCGTAAAGAGGCGGGATTCGAAGTGACCGACCATATTCGTTTGTCCATCGTCGGCGACGACGATATGAAACGTATCGTCGAAACGTACGACGTATGCGGCGACGTCCTTGCGGATGAAGCGATCTACGACGCCATCGACGGATACTCCAAGGAATACGACCTCGGCGGAAAGCAAGTCGAGATAACGGTATGCCGCATTTAGCAGAAGGGTGGAGCGATTACGAGATCATCGCCACAGGCGATGGTTATAAGCTCGAGCGCTGGGGCAAGGTGTACTTGTTGCGTCCCGACCCTCAGGCGATCTGGGCGGCGCCCTTCGACCTTTTTTCCTATCCGAAACTCAATGCGTATTATCGCTTGGAAGCGGGGAAAAAAGAGGAAAAATGGGTGATCTTAAAACCCTTTGAGGAAGAGTTCACGATCTCGCGCAAGGGACTTGTCTTTCACTTGAAACTCTCCAAGAACTTCAAGCATACGGGACTGTTTCCCGAGCAGGCGGCGAATTGGGACGATATGATCGATTTGATCCGCGGCGCGAAGCGAGAGATCAAGGTCTTGAACCTCTTTGCTTATACGGGCGGAGCGACGATCGCCGCAGCTTCTGCGGGCGCGTCGGTGACGCACGTTGACGCCGCACCCGCCATGGTGGATCGCGCCAAGAAGAACGCCGCTTCATCGGGGCTTAAAGATCGTCCGATCCGATATATCGTCGACGACTGCTTGAAGTTCGTGAACCGTGAGATCCGTCGCGGCAATCGTTACGACGCGATCATTATGGATCCCCCTTCCTTTGGAAGAGGCCCAGACGGGGAAGTGTGGAAACTCGAAGAACATCTCTATCCGTTGCTGCTTCGCACGGTGGAAGTGCTCTCGGATAAACTGCTCTTCTTCCTGATTAATTCATATACCACGGGATTGCAACCAACCGTGATCGCAGACCTCTTGAAACTGACGTTAAAGGGTAAAGGGCGCTTTGCGGTAGACGCGTACGAGCTCGCGATCCCGACCGACCAAGATATTGAGCTACCGTGCGGATGCAGCGGCGTCGCTACGTTCGAACAATAGATACGAAGGTGAACTGTATGGCTGTGACCTATCATGACATTCCTATCATTTACGAAGACAACCACATTATCGTCGTGGTGAAGCCTTTTAACGTGCCTTCTCAAGAGGACGCCAGCAAGGACCCCGATATGCTGTCCTTATTGAAAGAATATTTGCGCGAAACCTATGATAAGCAAGGCAACGTTTATTTGGGGCTCGTGCACAGACTTGACAGACCGACAGGCGGCGTGATGGTCTTCGCCAAAACGAGCAAAGCCGCGGAACGCCTTTGTGAGAGCATCACCTCGGGCGATTTCGAGAAGCGCTACTTTGCCGTGCTCTCCGACGTTCCCCGTGAAAAACGCGGCAGACTCGAGAACTACCTTGCCAAAGACGAAGTGAAAAACATCGTTTCGGTCGTTCCGATGACGGTCAAAGGCGCGAAACAAGCCGTCCTCGACTATAAGATCTTGGAGAAAAAAGAGCCGCTCTGCCTGGCGGACATTCACCTCTATACCGGCAGATCGCACCAGATCAGGGTGCAGACCGCCTATATCGGCTGTCCGATCGTCGGAGATCAGAAGTACGCGGGAAAGAAGTATATCCGCGCCGAGCATTTGGCTCTGTGGAGTACGGAGATCAAGTTTACTCATCCTACCAAGAAAGAAGTGATGGTTTTCCGTGCTTTTCCCGACGACACGGCATTCCCCTGGAGTGAGTTCGACATCGAACGCCACCTCAGCATCAAAATGAACTGAGATATGCTTATTCAGATCACGAAAAAACCCGTAAAGAGATATTCTCCGAACCTCGAAATGGGGCTCGGCTTTTCTCAAGTACAACAGCGCAAAAAGGAAGGGCAAACCAACTGGAAGATCATCAATACTTCCAAATCTTATTTCCGCATCGTCATAGAGAACGTCTTTACGTTCTGCAACGTCGTGACCTTTATACTCGTCGCGATGTTGTTCGCGATAGGAGAGTACAGCGATACCTTCTCCTCTTTGATCATTCTCTGCAATATCGTAGTCGGCATCGTGCAGGGCATCAAGGCGAAAAACGCCGTCAAACGCCTTACTTTCAAGGTCGACGCGGACTTTACTGTGATACGAGACGGCAAACGAGTGGAAGTGGCGGCAAGAAATATCGTTCTCGACGAACTCGTCGTCTTGCGTGCGGGAGCGAAAGTGCCGGTGGACGGCTATATTCGCGAAGGGTCGGTCGACTTGGACGAATCCATTTTAACGGGCGAATCGAATATCGTGAAGAGAGGGGTGGGAGACTATATCCTCTCGGGCAGCCACGTCCTGGTCGGTGAAGCGATCGTGCAGGCGGATAAGGTCGGAATGGAGAGCAATATCCACAAGATCGGGCACGCCGCCAAGCGCCTCAGCAAGCCGAAGAGCAAGATCTATTACGCATTGAACTTTATTATTAAAATCATTAGTATGATTTTAGTCCCGCTTGCGATTGCCTCTTTCTTCGTGAACTACTACGCCTCGGGTAGCAGTCTGCACGACGCGCTCAAATATACGGCGGCGTCCGCGCTCGCGATGCTCCCGGTCGGTATGTTCTTTCTGACCAGTTGCGCTCTCGCAGCTTCGGTCTTGAAACTCTCACAGAAAAACACCCTCGTTCAAGACCTATACGGCGTGGAGATGCTTGCGCTCGTCGATACCTTGCTACTGGATAAAACCGGTACGATCACGACGGGTGAAATGCGCGTCGTCAATAAAAAGGTTTTCGACGAGAGCGTGAACGGTGAGGAGATCCTCTCCGATCTGTTGGCAGGCACGAAGGACGTCAACTCGACGGCACGATCCCTGCGGAAATATTTTGAAGGCGGAAGCGCGGAACACATAACCTTTGCGTTGCCTTTTTATTCCGGCAGAAAGTACGGCGGCATCACCTACGATAACGGGGTTTCATACCTTCTCGGAGCGCCCGAGTTCGTCTCTTCTTTTGAAGGAGAGGTAAAGGACTATGCGGAAGCGCGCTATCGCGAAGGTCAGCGCGTCGTCCTGCTCTCGAGAACGGATGGAGACGTCTTGTTCCCCGATCTGTCGAAATGTACGCCGATCATGGCTGTCGCGATCGAAGATGAGATCCGCGACGACGCCCCGTGCACCTTGCGTTGGTTCAAGGATAACGGCGTGAAGATCATGGTGATCTCGGGCGACGACGCTCGTGCGGCGGCACGCATCGCGGCGAAAGCGGGCGTGGAAGGGAGCGACAAGTATATCAACTGCGCCGATCTCGACGATATGGCGCTCAAAGAGGCGATCGGCAAATATACGATCTTCGGACGCGTGACTCCCGAACAGAAGGCAAAGATCGTCAACGTTTTACGCAAGAAAGGGCGCACCGTCGGCATGGTCGGAGACGGAGTAAACGACGTACACGCCTTGAAGAGCAGCGATTGCAGTATCTCCTTCGGCTCCGCGAACGAAGTGGCTCGCAGCGTGGCGGGCATCGTCCTTGTAGACAGCAAGTTCAGTTCTCTCCCCGCTGTTGTTGCGGAAGGGAGAAGGGTGGTCAGCAATATCGAGCGAGTCTCCTCGCTGTACGTTATGAAAAATCTCTTCACGATGATCTTGACCACGATTTGCCTCTGCATCGGCAGGCTGTTCCCGTTCTCGACGTCGCAAATGTTGATGATCGAGGTCTTCGTGCTCGGCTTCCCCGCGCTCTTCCTTGCCTTACAACCGAATAACGAGATG
>JAFZZX010000149.1 GCA_017615515.1 Clostridia bacterium | reverse complement strand
TACTCTGCATGATCCCCGCCCTGACCGAGATCGTAGGATATATGCTCTTCGCCACCCTTTTTATCGGCACGAGCCTGCTCGAGAGCGCCATCATGGGCACCGTGATCGCGGCGGTTTCCCCCGCGGTGGTCGTGCCGCGCATGATCGCCCTGCAAGAACAGCGCTACGGCACGCTGCATTCGGTGCCGCAGATGGTCAACGCGGGCTCCTCGATGGACGACATCTTCGTGATCGTCGCCTTCACCGCCCTCGTCGGCATGGCGAAAGGCGGCAATTTCGACTTCGGCATCTTTTGGGAAGTGCCCGTCTCGATCGTACTCGGCATCGCGGTGGGCGCGGGCGTCGGCTACCTGCTCGTCCTCTTCTTCCGCCACGTCCACACCCGCGACACGGTCAAGATCATCGTGATGATCTCCTTTGCTTTCCTCTTCGTGACCCTCGAGAACGCGATCTCCGAGTACGTGCCCTTCTCGGCGATGCTCGCGGTCGTGACGGTCGGCGTGACCTATAACGCGCTCGACCCCCTGCGCTCGGCGCGTTTGTCCAAAAAATACGAGAAGATCTGGGTGCTCGCCGAGATCATACTCTTCGTGCTGGTCGGCGCGGCGGTCGACCTCGAATACGTCGCGAAGAGCGGCGGCATCATGGTCGCGGTGATCTTCCTTGCCCTGCTTTTCCGCATGGGCGGCGTCTTCCTGTCGCTGATCCGCACCCCTCTCTCGATCAAGGAGCGCACCTTCTGCGCGATCGCGTATATCCCCAAGGCGACGGTGCAAGCCGCACTCGGCGCGATCCCCCTCTCGATGGGGCTCGGATGCGGCCCCGTCGTGCTGACCGCCGCCGTGCTCTCGATCATCATCACCGCGCCGCTCGGCGCTTTCGCGATCGACCTGACGAGCCATCGACTGCTCCCCTTGGAGCCTCTGCCGCCGACCGATCCTCCGACGGAAAGCACGGAAGATGCGCCCCCTGCGGAAGACGCGGCGCAATAGCACTTTTCAATCTCGTTACAAAATACTTTCGTTTTCTTATTTGTCGTTGTATAATATGTTACACGAAGTTATCCGCGTATAAGCGCGAGAAGAGAGGCTTGTATGGAGAAAAAGAAGTTTTACATCACGACCCCGATCTATTACCCGAGCGGCACTTGGCACCTCGGCACCTGCTATACGACCGTGATCTGCGACGCGATCGCCCGCTTCAAGAGGAAGCAAGGCTACGACGTCTTCTATCTGACGGGCACGGACGAGCACGGCTTAAAGATCGAGCAAAAGGCGAAAGAGGCGGGCGTGACGCCCAAGGAGTTCGTGGACAAAAAGGTCCAAACTCTGAAATCCCTGTGGGAGAGGCTGAACATTCGCTACGACAAGTTCATTCGCACGACCGACGACTACCACGAGAAAGCGGTGCAAAAGATCTTCGACAAGCTCTACGCGCAAGGCGACATCTATAAGGGCGAATACGAAGGCTACTACTGCGTCCCCTGCGAGACCTATTGGACCAAGACCCAGCTCGCGGACGGCAAATGCCCCGACTGCGGCAGAGAGGTCTCCCTCGCGAAGGAATCCTGCTATTTCTTCCGTCTCAGCAAGTATCAAGACAAACTGATCAACCTCCTCGAAACCAACGAAGACTTCCTGCTCCCGAAGACCCGCCGCAACGAGATGATCAACAACTTTCTGAAACCCGGCCTCAACGACCTCGCGGTCACCCGCTCCTCTTTCACCTGGGGCGTACCCGTGACCTTCGACCCGAAGCACGTCATTTACGTGTGGATCGACGCCTTGATGAACTACGTGACCGCCCTCGGCTATGCGAGCGAGGACGACACCCTCTACAAGAAATATTGGCCCGCCGACATCCATATGATGGGCAAGGAGATCGTAAGATTCCACTCGATCATTTGGCCCGCCCTCTTGATGGCTCTCGACATTCCCCTGCCGAAGCGCGTGTACGGTCACGGCTGGCTCTTGATGGGACAGGACAAGATCAGCAAGAGCAAGGGGAACATCGTGGATCCGATCGAACTCGCCGACCGCTATTCGGTGGACGCGGTGCGTTACTATCTCCTGCGCGAGATCCCCTTCGGACAAGACGGCGCCTATACGACCCGCGCTTTCCTCTCACGCCTGAACGCCGACCTTGCGAACGACCTCGGCAACCTGGTCAAGCGCACCGTCGCGATGGTGAACAAGTACACGGGCGGCGAGATCCCCGCCTGGAGCGGCAAAAAGGAGAATACCGACGAGGAGATCATCGCCCTTGCGGAATCCACCCTCGCGGAAGTCGCCGCGAACATGGACGAACTGCATATCCCCGAGGCGCTCGAGCGCATCTTCCGTTTGGTGCAACGCGCGAATAAATATATCGACGAGAACTGCCCGTGGATCCTCGCGAAGGACGAAGCGAAAAAGGAGCGTCTCGCGGACGTCCTCTACGTCCTCTTGGAGTGCATCCGCATCGCGGGCATCCTGATCGAGCCCTTCCTGCCCGAGACCTCGAATAAGGTCCTCTCCTCTTTCGACGGCTTGGCGGCTGAGGAAGCCACCTTCGACAGCGTGACGAAGTTCGGCGGTCTTACCGCAAAACGCGTCGTAGAGCACGAACCGATCTTTATGCGCGTGGACGTGGATAAGGAGATCGCGGAGATGGAAAGCAAGATCGAAAAGAACGAAACTGCGGAAGCCGCGGCGCCCGCCGTGCCCCTGCCTCCCGAGATCGCAATCGACGACTTCATGAAAGTCGGTCTGCGCGTCGGCAAGGTGCTCTCCGCGGAGAAGATGCCCAAGACCGATAAGCTTCTCGTGATGAAGGTCGAGGTCGGCGCGGAAACGCGCACGATCGTCAGCGGCATCGCGAAATGGTACACCCCCGAGGAGATGGTGGGCAAACAGGTGGTCGTGGTCGCGAACCTCGCCCCGCACGCCTTCCGCGGCGTGGTCAGCGAAGGCATGTTGCTCTGCGCCGACGACGGCAAGGGCAACGTCGTGCTCGTCAGCCCCGAAAAAGCGGTGCCGTCGGGCAGCGAAGTAAGATAATGTACGTTGACGCGCACGCGCACTTAGACGATCCGATCCTCGCCCCGCGCGAAGCGGAGATCCTCGCGGCGGCGAAAGAGGCGGGCGTCTCCCTCATCGTCAACGCCGCGTCCGATCTCCCGTCTTCCGAGGCGGCGGTCGCCCTCGCGAACCGTCACGATAACGTCTATGCGACCATCGGCGTGCACCCGCACGAAGCGAAGACCTATTCGGACGACGTCGAGGTGCGCCTGATCGAACTGTCGTACGAAAAGAAGGTCGTTGCCTTCGGCGAGATCGGGCTCGACTACCACTACGACCTATCCCCGCGCGACGTCCAGCGCGAGATCTTGGATCGCGAGATCAAACTCGCCGCCCTTTTGGAACTCCCCGTCGTTTTCCACGTGCGCGAAGCGTACGAAGATTTTAACGAGATCCTCGAAAGAAACAAAGAATACCTTAGTCACGGCATTTTGCTGCATTGCTATTCGGGCAGCGCGGAGCTCGCGCGCTACTACGTCAAGAACTACGACGCCTATTTCTCCTTCGGCGGCGCGCTGACCTTCGCCAAGCATAAGGACCTCGTCCTCGCCGAGATCCCCGAAAGCAGACTGCTGCTCGAAACAGACTGCCCGTATATGACCCCCGTACCCCATCGCGGCACGCCGAACGAGCCGAAATATATCCCCTTGGTCGCCGAGAAAATGGCGGAACTCAAGGGACTGTCAAGGGACGAGATCGAAAAAATCACCACCGAAAACGCCCTGCGCTTTTATAGGCTGAAGATATGATCATCGACGGCAATTATTACAATATCAATTTCAATAAAAGGTTCGGGCAGAACTTCATTACCGACAAAAATCTGCTCGCGGCGATCGCGGAAGACGCCGGCGTCACGAAAGAGGACACGGTCGTGGAGATCGGCGCGGGCGCGGGCACGTTGACCGCCGCGCTATCCGACCGCGCGAAACAAGTGATCGCTTACGAGATCGACGAGAATCTGCGCCCCGTCCTCGCGGGGACCCTCGGCGGCAGAGAGAACGTCCGAGTTGTTTTCGAGGACTTTCTGAAAAAGAGCGAATCGCTCCCCCGCCCCTTCAAGGTAGTCGCCAACCTGCCCTACTACGTGACCACCCCCATCGTGATGCGTTTGCTCGAGGGCGAAGAACGCCCCGAGAGCGTGACCGTGATGGTGCAAAAGGAAGTCGCCGAACGACTGACCGCCGCCGCGGGCACGGCGGAATACGGCGCGATCACCGTCTCGCTCTCCCTCGTCGCGGACGCCGAGATCACCC
>JAFZZX010000148.1 GCA_017615515.1 Clostridia bacterium | reverse complement strand
GCACCGCGCCGATCTTGACCGTCGCCCAGAAGGTGATATACCACTGCGGGACGTTGGAAGCCCACACGGCGACGTGACTGCCCGCTTTGACGCCGAGCGCCACGAGAGCGCGGGCGCATTCGTCCACGTCACGACGGAACTCGGTATAGGTGCGAGTGTAGTCGAGGGTCGTGTACTTAAAGGCGTATTGGTCGGGGAACTCCTCGCACATTCTGTCGAGAACGGCGGGGAAAGTCTCGTCGATCAGCATCTCTTTTTTCCAAACAAAACGACCTGTATGACGGTTATTCCAGTAGAGAGCGCGATCTCCTTTCGCCGTGTCACCAAACTGCTTCATATAGCTCGAGAACTGCGAGAAGATCACTTCGATGTCGCTGAGTTCGGGGCACCAGTCGGGATTCCACACGAGGGAAATAAAGCCGTCGTAATTGACCGAACGGAGCGCCGCCATCATCTCTTTGACGGGCAGATCGCCCTCGCCGAGCAGGCAGTATTCCGTCCCATTGTCACCCTTGCGCGCGTCGTTCAGGTGAACGTGCTTGACGTAGGCGCCGAGGTTCTGGATCACGGTTTCGGGCAGTTCGGACGAACCGAAGTACGCCGCCGAAAAGTTCCAAAGCGCGGAGAACCCGTCGCAGGCGAAGCTCTGCAAGAGATCCCTGAGTTCGGCGCTCGAGGTATAGAGCCCCGCCGTCTCCATCAGGATCGTGACCTTCGCCCTCTCCGCAATAGGCAGGACGCGGGCAATAAGAGCCTTGACCGCCGCCGTCGCCTTCTCCTTGTCTTCGTGCGCTTCGGCACGGACGCGGAGA
Organism: Clostridia bacterium; assembly: GCA_017615515.1. Taxonomy (GTDB): domain Bacteria; phylum Bacillota; class Clostridia; order Christensenellales; family CAG-1252; genus CAG-1252. Next base: position 4,003 of record JAFZZX010000148.1, on the reverse strand, counting down.
TAAGGGATCTTGAGATTCTTCGCGATCTCGACGCATTTTACGATCTCTTCTTCCGCTTCGGACGCTTTCGCCTCGTCCGCAACGTCGCAGATCGCATCGATGCAGGGGATCGAGAGTTTTTTCAAATAAAGATTGCGCAAGGTCGCCGCCGCAGCATAGTCGTGGAAAGCGCCGTCCTTGTCGGTAAAGAGACGATTGTGAATGTTGTGTAGCTCGACGCCGTCGAATCCGAGATCGACCGCGAGGGTGCAAAAATCGTCGAAGGAGGAATCGTGCCAACCCTTCGTGGAAAAGGATAACTTCATATCATTCCTCCTCGTAGGCGATCTTGTTGACCGCGCTCAAATACGCGCGGATCGAAGCGCCGATGATGTCGGTGGAAACGCCGGTGCCGGAATAGAGCTTGCCGTCCTTGCGGAGCTTCACGAGCGCGGAGCCCATCGCCTCTTTGCCTTCGGTGACCGAACGGATCTCGAAATCGTCGAGTTCGTAGTGCTTGCCGATGATCTGCTCAAGGCACAGGAACGCCGCGTCGATCGGACCGTCGCCGAGCATGATGCCCTGCTGCTTTTCTCCCGCTTTCACGAGGGTGATCTGCGCAGAGGCGCGCATCAGGTTGCCGCTGTTCATCACGTAGCTCTCGAGCTTATAGAGCGCGGGGACCTGCATCGCTGCGGAAGCCACGATCGCGTCGAGTTCTTTCGCGCCGACGCGCTTTTTCGCCGCCACGCGCAGGAACTCCTCGTAGACTTTGTCCTTGTCCTCTTCCGAAAGGTCGTAACCGAGTTTGACCGTCGATTCGATCACGGTCTCCTTGTCGTCCTTGTCATCCAAGGTGATCTTTTGTTCGATGGAACCCGCAGAGGCGAGCGGACTCTTATCCGCCGCGCCGTCGAGGATCTGACCGATTCTGCCGCAAGCGCGATGCAGTTCGGTATAAGTGACCGAGGTGGAAAGCCCGTTGCGCGCGCCGCTGTTCTTGACGGATTCGGCGAAGGTCTCGAGAGAGACGCCGTCGCCCGCGAGCACGGTACGCACCGCCTTTACGCCCTTCTTCGCGGCGAGCGTCGCGGAAGCGAGCGCGAAACCGCTCTTATCCGAGCAAGCCACGCCCACGGGAATCGTGAGAGCCGAAACGTACTTTTCCGCAAAAGCGGCGAATTCGTCGGGGAGCATCTCGCCCGCGTCGTCTTGGAGATACACGGTGTTCGCACCCGCCTTTTCGGCGGCGAGAAGCGCCTCTTTCAAGACCTCTTCTTCCGCACGGGTCGCGTCGAGCGCGCAGAAATACACGCGCGGCGCTTTCGCTTTCGCCGCGGCGATGATCTCGGGGATCCATTCGAGCATCTTGGGCGCTTTCTTGTGGTGGAAATACTCCATACCCACGGGAGAAAGGGACGCTTCGACGCGAAGCGCGAAGTTCTTGACCCCCGCGAGCGCCTCGACCGCGGCGTCAATGGACGCATTGTCCTTGACCGCGACCGAGAGGATACTGTTCTTGACGAAGGAAGCGCAGGTACGAAGGAGCAGCGCGTCCTCTTTGCCGTCCGACAGTTCGGGGAACTCGACGACCGTTACACATAGTTTCTCGAGAAGTCTGGCAATTTCAAACTTCTCTTTGAAAGTCAAGTCGTTTTCGTTTTCGCAAAGTTTTGCCGCTACTCTGATCTTTTCCATACCTGTATTCCTCTCTTTCTTTATTTTACGACAACGGTCCAACCGAACTCGTCCTTGATCTCACCCCATTGGATGCCGGTCAAGGTGTCGTAGAGTTTCTGCGTAACGGCGCCGATCTTTCCGCCGTTGATCGTGTATTTGACGTCCTTATAGCACAGTTCGCCGATCGGGGAAACCACCGCCGCCGTGCCGCAACCCCACGCTTCCTCGAGGGTGCCGTTCTTGAGTGCCTCGCCGAGCTCGTCCACGGAGAGCAGACGCTCCTCGACGACGTAGCCCGCCTTCTTCAAGACTTCGATACAGCTCTTCCTCGTGATGCCGGGAAGGATCGAACCGGTCAGCTTCGGGGTCACGATCTTGCCCGCGATCTTGAACATCACGTTCATCGCGCCGACCTCTTCGATATACTTTCTCTCGACGCCGTCCAGCCACAGGACCTGCGAATAGCCCTTGTCCTCGGCTTTCTTGCCTGCGCGGTTGGAAGCGGCGTAGTTGCCGCCGCACTTCGCGTAGCCCGTGCCGCCGCGCACCGCGCGGACGTCTTCGGACTCGATCATGATCTTGACGGGATTGATGCCCTCTTTGTAGTAGCTGCCAACGGGAGAAGCGATGATCACGAAGGTCGCGTGTTTGACCGCGTGTACGCCGAGGGACTCGTCGTTACCGAACATAAAGGGACGCAGATAGAGCGAAGTGCCCTTCTTGTGCGGCGTCCAATCTTTCTCGGTCCTAACGAAGGTCAGGAGCGCTTCCATCGCGAGATCCTCGGGGATCTCGGGGAGGCAGAGACGTTCCGCCGAATTATTCATTCTGCGAATGTTCTCGATCGGACGGAAGAGCTGGACTTCGCCGTCCGCGCGGCGGTACGCCTTGAGACCTTCGAAGATCTCGGAGCCGTAATGGAGCGCCGTGCAGGCGGGGTGAATGGACAGGTTCTCGAAGGGGACGATCCTGAGGTCGTGCCACCCCTTGTCGGGGGTGTAGTCCATCATAAACATATGGTCGGTGAAGTATTTGCCGAAACCGAGGGTCTCCTCGGGAGGCATGGTCTTCGGATTGTTGTTTTTCACGAATTTGATTTCCATAATTCTCTCCTTATAAACTAGCGCCGAGATCGATCGCCTTGCGGTTGACCTCCATCATGTCCGCGTGCTTCGCGCTGATGACCTTTGCGAGTGCGGCTTTGAGCCCTTCGTCGTTGTACTCGCCGAGCTCTTTCAAGATCTTGCCGACGATGATCATATTCGCGAGGGTCGGGAACCCGTTTTCACCCGCGAGCTTGGTGGCGGGAATGTAGAACGCGGTGACGTCCGTCCTCTCCACCTTCCTCTCGATCAAGGAAGAATCGAGGAAGATCACGCCGCCGGGACGGACCTTGCTCTCGAAACGGTCGAGAGAAGGCAGGTTCATCGCGACGAGAACGTCGGGATAGGTGACGATCGGGGAGCCGACGGGCTCGTCCGAAACGATCACGCTGCAACTCGCCGTGCCGCCGCGCATCTCGGGACCGTAGGACGGGAGCCAACTGACCTGCTTGTCCTCGATCAGTCCCTTATAAGCGATAAACTTGCCGGCGAAGAGAATGCCCTGTCCGCCGAATCCGGAAAAGAGAAATTGTCTCGTACTCATTATTTCTTTACCTCCCCGTTGCTCCTGTCTTTATACACGCCGAGCGGATAATACGGGAGCATCTTCTCCTCGATCCACTTCAAAGCGTCTTGCGGCGTCATACCCCAGTTCGTGGGGCAGGAAGACACGACCTCGACGAGGGAGAAACCTTTGCCCTCGATCTGATTGGTAAACGCCTTCTTGATCGCCTTCTTCGCGGCGCGAATGTGCGCGATGCTGTTCACGGTCACGCGCTCCAAATACTCCGGTCCTTCGAGCTCGGAAAGGAGCTCGCATACGCGGATCGGATAGCCGCAGAGTTTCGGATCTCTGCCGTAGGGAGAGGTCTGCGTGACCTGACCGACCAGCGAGGTCGGCGCCATCTGTCCGCCCGTCATACCGTAGATCGCGTTGTTGATAAAGATCACGGTGATATTCTCGTTCCTCGCCGCGGCGTGCACCGTTTCCGCCATACCGATGGAGGCGAGGTCGCCGTCGCCTTGATAGGTAAAGACCACCTTGGAGGGATCGGCTCTCTTGACGCCGGTCGCGACCGCGGGCGCTCTGCCGTGCGCCGCCTCGATCATATCACAGGCAAAATAATCGTACGCCATGACCGAGCAACCGACGGGCGTGATACCGATGGTGGTCCCCTCGATGCCGAGTTCGTCGATCACTTCCGCCACCAACTTATGCACGACGCCGTGCAAACAGCCGG
>JAFZZX010000147.1 GCA_017615515.1 Clostridia bacterium | reverse complement strand
GCTGACTATACACCAATCAAAAAGAAATAAACTCATCAAAAATGCCAAGAGCTTATCAAACGCTGACAAAACGCCCTCGAATGAGGGTGTTTTTCGTAAGGAGCGGCGGAGAGACGTCGGCAGAGGCGATCCGACATGCGGCTGACACCATAATCGGCGATCCTTCGACTATGCTCAGGATGACAAAATCCCCCATTCCTCGCTACGCTCGCAATCAAGCCCCCTTTACTCCCACCCCACAAAACAGACTGTTTCGTGGGGACCCCGGAAGGGTGCAAACTGCGCTTTGCGCAAAAGGATAACTCTCTTTGCTCGTATTTTGCCGGCGCAAAGGGCGCGGAGAGTGGTGCAGAGACGAACGCTCAACGAGAGAGGGAGCAGGCGCGTACTTGTCGTACGTAACTGCTCCCTCTTGATGTTGTAGTGAAGTATATGTGCCGCTATACGCGCCCGATTATTTATTGGCGAGCCACTTGTCGTAGAAAGGCAAGTATTTCTTGGTGTTCGCGAGCATCTCGTCGAACAGCGCGCGGGAATCGGCGGGAGAGAGGCAGACGTTCGCGTCGTTCTGGAACGCCTTGAAGGCGAGCTCGTAGTTGCCGGTCATCGCCGCTTCGAGGGTCAGTTGCTGCTCGTTCACCACCCTATTGACGAGGGAATCCACGCCCTTCGGCAGGGGTCCCGCGCAGACGGGTTGCACGCCGCGCGCGGAAAAGAACGCGTTGGTCTCGACCACCACACCGAGGGGCAGGTTGCTGATCTGTCCCATATTGGGCATATTGACGTTGGTCACGAAGGGCTCGATGCCGAGGATACCTTTAATCTGCTTGACGCCCTCCTCGCCCGTGACGCGTAGCTCGAACTTCTCCTCACCGGAGAGGAGCTTATTGGTCTTGTCGATCCTCTTCGCGAGATCCTCACGGCGCCAGTCCACGGTGGTCAGACCGAACTTCCATTCCTTGACGGTGTCGGGATCCTTCAAATACCAGTAGCCGGGGCAGAACTCGGCGAGGTGTCTGTCGCCCGCCGCGGCGATCACGCCGTAACGACGGAAGAGGTCGAACTTCACGCGCTCCGCGCTGACGAAGGTATTATTCATCCAATGGGTGGAACTATCGACGATGTAGCCGTCCTTGTAGTGCTTCTCGACGAACTCTCTATAGATCGGCATCAGGTCGGTCTTGCCGTAATGCGCGGCGGTGATCCAGGTAAAGTGGTTCACGCCCACGACGTTCACGTTGACGTCCTGTCTCTCGAGGAAGGTGCCGTACTTCTCCTGATAGGCGAGACCGAGGATCTTCTGCGTGCCGAACACTTCGTGACAGCAACCGAACGCCTTGATCTCGGGGAAATAGGCGTAGAGCGCGGCGGTGCAGAGCGTCATCGGGTTGGTGTAGTTGATGACCCACGCCTCGGGGCAGCACTTCTTGATGCCCTCCGCGATGACCTTATACATCGGAATGGTACGGAGCGCACGGACGATGCCGCCGGGGCCGACCGAGTCGCCGACCGACTGATAGATGCCGTACTTCTCGGGGAGATGCACGTCGCTCTCCATCTCGTCGAAGGTACCGGGCAGGATCGAGATCACGACGAAGTCCGCCTTGTCGAGCGCTTCTTCGAGGGTCGGGACCGCCTTGTAGTGCCACTTGCCGAGCACGTCCTCGCGGTCGTAGATCGCGTTGCCGATGGTCTCGTTCGCCTTCGCCGCTTCAAAGTCGATATCGTAGAGATAGACCGTACCGCTCATCGCGGGTTCTTCCGCGAGGTCGCTCATCAAGCCGCGCGCCCAACCACGAGAGCCGCCGCCGACGTAGGCAATCTTCAGATCCGTCGCTTTTTTGCCATTGTCAAGATATTTCATAGAAATAACCTTCCTTTTCGTTTTCCTACATTATAACGCGGAGGGGATTCACTATATATAATGAAAAACAACAATATTTTTTTATCATTACATAATTATTTTGAAAAAAGCGCGGAAAAGGGATTGACAGGCGCGGGCGCGGACGCGCATAATAACGGTATGGAACCCTATCTCAGAATAGAAGAATCTTCAATGCCGCAAATGACGATGCGCAAACTGCACTCCCACCCCCACTACGAGGTGTATTTCCTCTATGAGGGCAAGCGCAGTTTCTTCATCGAGAACGCCCTCTACTCGATCGAGGCGCCCGCCGTCCTGGTAGTGCCCCCTTTCGCGATGCACAAGACCGAGGGCGGCGCCTTCAAGAGGATCAATATCTACGTCTCCGAGAATCTTCTGGACGACTTCGCGCAGGAAGTGCTGACCAGCCTTTCGCTGACCTTTGTCCCCCTCGCGGCGGCGCAGTCCGATCACCTCAGGGAGATCCTCGATCTGTCCCTAGATCACCCCTTGACCGAGGAGCATAAGCGGTCGGCGGACAAGGCGAAGTTCGACTACTTCCTCTTGACGTTATACCACTACGCGGAGCATCGCCTGCCGCAGTCGCCCGAGAGCCGTCAGCAGGCCTCGCCCATCGTGGTAAAAGCGATCAACTATATGAATGCGAACTACGCGGATCCTTTGTCGCTCGACGACCTCGCGGAGCGTATCTACGCGACCAAACAGACCCTCAACTATCATTTCAAACGGGATCTCGACTGCACGCCGATGAACTACCTGCTTCGTCTGCGCCTGACCAAGGTCAAAGAACTGCTCGCGACCACGGACAAGTCCATCGAGGAGATCGCCGAAAGTTGCGGCTTTTCCTCGGGGAACTACCTGACCTTGATCTTCAAGCAGAAAGAGGGGATCTCGCCAACGTCGTACAGAAAAAACAGGAATTAAACGATCGATATGCGCCGATGGCGCTTGATATGTTTGCCAATGGCAACCTCGATATGCGATCGGTTGATCGCTCGATATGCCGCATAAACGCGGCTCGTTCTCTCTCGGGGAGAAAGGAAAGCGCGGATGTCGTCCGCGCAAAGGAGAAAAAGATGGATCAAAGGATCGAACGCGACAGTATGGGCGAGATCAAGGTACCCGCGGATCGCTATTGGGGCGCGCAGACGCAACGCAGTTACGAGAACTTCCGCATCGGCGAAGAGAAGATGCCGAAAGACATTTTGCACGCGTTCGCCGTCGTGAAGAAGGCTTGCGCCCTGACCAACCGTACGCTCGGACTATTGGACGACAAGCGCGCCTCGCTGATCGTCACCGTGGCGGACGAGATCCTCGCGGGGGCGCTCGAGGGGCATTTCCCGCTCGCGGTATGGCAGACGGGCAGCGGCACCCAAACCAACATGAACTTCAACGAAGTGATCGCGAATCGGGGCAACGAGATCGCGGGAGAGAGGCTCCTGCACCCGAACGACCACGTCAACCGCTCGCAGAGCTCCAATGACACCTTCCCGACCGCCCTGCACGTCGCCGCCTATCTCGCCTTGACGGAAAAGCTCGAACCCGCGCTCGCGGAGATGATCGACGCCTTCCGCCGCATCGAAAAGGAGAGCGAAGGGATCGTGACCGTCGGTCGCACCCATCTGCAAGACGCCGTCCCGATCGCCTTCTCGCAAGAAGTCAGCGGTTGGAGAGGCATGGCGGAACGTTGTCTCGCAGAGATCAAGACCGCAAAAGACGGGCTTTTGGGCCTCGCGCTCGGCGGTACCGCCGTCGGCACGGGGCTGAACTGCCCGAAAGGATTTGCCGAAGCGGTCGCCGAGGAAATAAAGAAGGAAACGGGCGCTCCCTTCCGCACCGCGCCGAACAAGTTTCACGCTCTGTCCGCAAAAGACGACGTCGCCTTCGCGCACGGCGCGCTCAAGTCTCTCGCCGCAGACCTTATGAAGATCGCGAACGATATAAGATGGCTCGCCTCGGGTCCGAGATGCGGGCTCGGCGAGATCACGATCCCCGAGAACGAACCCGGCTCGTCCATCATGCCGGGCAAGGTCAATCCGACCCAATGCGAAGCGCTGACGATGGTCGCCGCCCAAGTGATGGGCAACGACGTGACGATCGGCGTGGCGGCGTCGCAAGGCAACTTCCAACTCAACGTCTATATGCCGGTGATCGCCTATAATTTCCTGCAATCCGTCACCCTGCTATCGGACGCGATCCGTTCCTTTACCGCGCATTGCCTCGCAGGGCTCAAGGCAAACAAGGAAAAGATGGCGGAGAACTTAGACCGCACGCTGATGGTCGTCACCGCCCTTTCGCCGAAGATCGGCTACGACAACGCCGCCGCGATCGCGAAAGCCGCGCACAAGAACGGCACGACCCTCAAAGAGGAAGCGGTGCGTCTCGGCTATCTGACGGGAGAGGAGTTCGACCGTCTCGTCAAACCCAACGAAATGATCTAAAGGAGATGTCCGCGCACCATGCGGGCGAAAGAATATGAATTACGCCGAAGAATCATTAAAAAAACACTACGAATGGAAAGGAAAACTCGAGACCGTCCCCAAGATGAAGATAGAAAACCGGGACGACCTCTCCCTCGCCTACACGCCGGGCGTGGCGCAAGCGTGTCTGGAGATCCGGAAAGATCCCGAGAAGTCCTATCTCCTCACGGGGCGCGGCAACCTCGTCGCCGTCGTGACGGACGGCACGGCGGTGCTTGGGCTCGGCGACATCGGTCCCGAGGCAGGAATGCCCGTAATGGAGGGGAAATGCGTGCTCTTCAAGGCGTTCGGCGGGGTGGACGCGATCCCTCTGTGCGTTCGCAGTAAGGACGTGGACGAGATCGTGAATACCGTCGCCCTACTTGCGGGCAGTTTCGGCGGCATCAACCTCGAGGACATCGCGGCGCCGCGCTGCTTCGAGATCGAACGCAAGCTCAAGGAGCGGTGCGATATCCCCGTCTTCCACGACGACCAACACGGAACGGCGGTGGTCGTGCTCGCCGCGGTTTTGAACGCGCTGAAAGCGGTCGGCAAAGAGATCGGCAAGATCCGCGCGGTCGTCAACGGCGCCGGATCGGCGGGCATTGCGATCGCGAAACTCCTCTTATCGCGCGGGCTCAAGAACCTGACCCTCTGTGACAAAAAGGGCATCATTGCCGAAGGGGCGGACTGGCTGAACCCCGCGCAGGCAGAGATGGCGAAGGTCACGAATCGCGACAGAAAAACAGGCGCATTGAAAGACGCGCTGGTCGGCGCCGACCTCTTCATCGGCGTATCGGCGGGCAACCTCGTCACGCCCGAGATGATCGCCTCGATGGCAACCGATCCGATCCTCTTCCCGATGGCGAACCCGACGCCCGAGATCATGCCCGACCTCGCCCTCGCCTCAGGCGCGGCGGTCGTGGGCACGGGACGGAGCGACTTCCCGAATCAGATCAACAACGTGCTCGCCTTCCCCGGCATCTTCCGAGGGGCTCTTGACGTGCGCGCCCGCGAGATCAACGAGGACATGAAACTCGCCGCGGCGCAAGCGCTCGCCTCTCTCGTATCGCCCGAAGAACTCGCAAGGGACTACATCCTGCCCCGCGCCTTCGACCCGCGCGTCGGCCCTACGGTCGCAAAAGCCGTCGCCGAAGCGGCAAGAAAAAGCGGCGTCGCGAGAGCTTAGATCTTGCTATATCCCCTTAAAAACAAAAAAAAGGCGCTCCTAACGAGCGCCTTTTTCAAGGTCACGATCATCCTTTCAGGAAGGTTGAACCGCACGCGATGACGCCGCCGGCGACGGAGAGAACGCCCGAGGCGATCGCGCCCGCGGCAGGCGAAGGCTCGCCGATATAGGTGCCGTTCAAAAGGCTGACGATACAGAAAGCGAGAACGCCGCCCGTGAGCATCATAGCTGCGGCAAGATAGGTAACTATCTTGAATCCCTTACCGATGATCAACGCGCAAGCCGCAATCAAGGGGAAGAGGTAGGCGAGAATAATGCCCACCGAAGCCTCGAAGAACCGTACGTTATTTACGGTAGCGCCGAGAGCGACCTGCAATCCGGAAAACGCTCCCGTCTCCACGTCCAACAGCGAATAACCAACCGCGTCGGCGAAAACCACGAAGAATGCCGCCAATCCGCACAGCGCGGCAAAGACGGTTACACCCCAAGACAAAATATTTTTCGATACCTTTTTCATTTTTCTCCTTTCCCGCGAGCCCGACGTCGTGCGTTCTTTACAAAAGATAGTATAATAGTAACAGATTACTCTCTCGCGATACAACACATTTCTTGCGTTTTCCGCAAAAAAGCCGCAAATCTTAACCGAAACGTCTCTCATCCTGCCTCGAACGGTAACGTCGGAAACAGTTTTTTCCTTTCCCTATTGACGAACTCCCCTTTTATTTAGTATAGTATAAGTATCATATTTTATAAAGGAGACGCGATATGAAAGAATATGACGTCATCGTCGTAGGCGCGGGCAACGGCGGACTCGTCGCAGCCACGACCACGGCGCAAGCGGGCTACAAGACTTTGATCTTCGAGAAGCACAATCTCCCCGGCGGATGCGCGACCAGCTTCGTCAGAGGTCGGTTCGAATTCGAGCCTTCCCTGCACGAACTGTGCGCGGAGAGCACCGCTCCCGAACTGGAATCCACGATCGGGATCTTTAAGGATCTCGGCGCGGGCGTGGAACTGCTCTACGAAGACACCCTCTACCGTGCGATCTGCAAAGATAAAGAGATGGGGTACGACGTGGTGATGCACACCGGGCGCGAGAACTTCCTCGACGACATCGAGGCAGCGGTCCCTGGTTGCCGCGACAGCGTCGCCGCCTTCTTCGATCTGTGCGCAAACACCGACGGCGCGCAGGTCTATATGGCATCGGGCAAGAACGGAATGAAACTCAATCCCTTCGTGCTGATGAATAAGTACGGCGACTTTATGCGCGCGGCGTCTCATACCGCCGAAGAGGTCGAGATCGCGCTCGGCATTCCCGAGAAAGCGCGTTCCATCATGAACACCTATTGGGGCTACCTCGGCGTCCCGACCGACGACCTGTCCGCCCTG
>JAFZZX010000146.1 GCA_017615515.1 Clostridia bacterium | reverse complement strand
TGACCCCTTGAGAGGCGATCGCGATGGAGAGCAGAGAGTTCAGCATCCGTTTCGCCGTGAGCGTCAGCGTGTAGTCGCCGTTTTCACGAAAGACGATCTTGCTCTCTTCGGGCTCAAAGAAGGTGAGCAGGTCGATCTCGAAGGCTTGGGCTGTGGTGATGTCGAAGGTAAGATCCTCACGGAAGGTTTCGCCCGAAGGCTCAGGAAGTACGTCGTAGACGGGGACAACGCCGCGCACCCCGTCGAAATAGGCTTCTGTGACCCCCTTAAAGTCGGTCGCCGCCATGATCTCCCCGCTGACGCGGTCGAGGTCGGGCAGGGTGGAGAAGAGGCGGCGCAGTTGTCGGACCTTGTTTCTCTTGTAGTTTTGTAAGGCTTTCGGCGAAGCGAACCCCAGTTCGGCGAATTTGTCTTGTAGTACCCCCGCGATGACGGCGTGCCCCTCGTTGCTCGGATGGACGCCGTCGTCGCAGAATAAGTCGCTCCAGCGGACGGGGTCGGTTTGGTAGATCTCTTCAAAAGCAGCTGACACGTCGGCGAGCTCGAAGGGGCGAATCTCCACGCCGTTCTCTCCCGTCACGGTGTGTGCCGCGAGGTAGTCGGTGAAAACGCGGTTGATTTCGCGGATCATCTTGCTCATCAGGTCGTGGTAATCCTCGCTGCCGATCCCCATTCCCGCGAGATAGGCGCGCGCACGGGAAGGGACGAGCGGGCTGTCCGGCCCCGTCGGATTGTAGAGAGTTTGGATCACGACCACCGCGTCCGGGTTCAGCGAGCGAATGTAGGCGAGGATCTCGTCGAGGTTCCGGGTCGCCTTTTCCTGTCTCGCGCGAATGTCGGTGTAGTCCTCGTTCGCGAGGTCGATCATCATTTGGTTGTGGTTGGAGTTCAGAAAATTATTGCCGAGGATCGAGATATGGATCAGATCCGCACCCGTGATCATCGACTTCATCAAGGTGACGCCGTCGTTTTCGCGTTTGATATAATTCAGCAAGTTGCCGCTCGTAAAGGCGGTGACGGCTCGGTTGTAATAGGTCAGCTCGTTGGCGTTGCCGAGGATGCCGTAGTAGCCGTAGGCTTCCCGTTCGGTCAGAGGGGACATTCCCGCGAGCGCCTCTCCGATCGAGTCCCCGAGGAAGAGGACGGTCTTAGGGGGGATCTCCGCCTCTTTAGAGGCGGGTTCTGCGGTCGGTTCCGTCCTCTCCCCGCCCAAAAGGGTGCAAGAGAATAAGATCGTCGCGACCGAAGAGAGGATAAGTAGGATCATTAAGAGCAGAAAATGACGTTTCATACTACCGTTATCTTTGACGACGAACGCGCGTTTCAGCCGTAAAACGTACTATTTCTCGGCGCGAGATCGTTCAAGAGCCTTATTCCGATTTATTGATTATTATATCATATCTCATAGTCCCAAAACAAGGGGATTGCGGATCGGGCGAAGACGCGCTATAATAAAATAGGCGCCGAAGCGCAGAGGGGGGAAGACGATGGCGAGAACGGAATACGTCAAGAACTATGCGGGGCAGATCCTCGCGATCTACGAGTTTTCGGACAACGGCGACATCGCGGTGCGCGACTTTTCCTCGCGCTTTATCCTCGGCTATTATCGCGCTTCGCGTGACGTCACTACCGATTTTTACGGTCGCGTGCTGTATAAGGGCAATATGATCGGTATGCTCGTGAAAGCCAAGTAACGTCGGGCGTTTCAAGGGACGGTCGCGCGGCAGCCGAGCGTGTACGCCGATAGACGCGCCGACACGGAGCTTGTATTATCGCCGCCGACAGCGGGTCGCGCAAAGGGCGGGAACGCGGTGAAAGGCGACGAAACGGTTGACTTTAGAGGGGCGGTCGATTACAATACAAACGTAGGCTTTTAAGCCGATACGGAGAGATCGGCAAGGCGAATCATCGGGAGCAGTTTTCTTCGTCACTTCGTCTTGCCGCAGGGCAGGACTTTTTTTATAGGGGGTACGCGGGGTGAAGAAGGTCAAGATCATGGATCAAGCGACGATGATGCGTTCTCTCGCGAGGATCACGCACGAGATCATCGAGAAGAACGAGGACGCCGATTCTCTGTGCATTCTCGGGATCAAGAATCGCGGGACGATCATCGCCCGCATTCTTACGGAAAACCTAAAAAAGTTCGGGGAAACGACCGTCCCTTGCGGCGAGATCGACACGACGATGTATCGCGATGACTTTTCGCCCGAAGAGAAACGGCGGAAAGCGACGGAGAGCTACGTCCCCTTCGACATCACGGGCAAGACCATCGTGATCGTCGACGACGTCCTCTATACGGGCAGGACGGTGCGTGCGGCGATCGAGGCGGTCTTCGCGCTCGGGCGTCCCCGTGCGGTGCGCTTCGCCGTTTTGGTCGATCGCGGGCACCGAGAGATCCCGATCCGTCCCGATTATATCGGCAAGAATATCCCCACGTCCCGCCAAGAGAAGATCGCGGTCGTGATGGACGGAGCGGAAGAAGAATGCGGCGTCTTCATCGTGAGCGCCGACGAGAAGGAAGAGAGAGGTTGACCCGAGCGGAGAAAGGGGTCCGCGCCGAGAGATCGGACGTGACGCGCCCCGCGAGCGGGCAGAGGGGTCGAATCAGACCAAAGAAAGGGGGAATAACGCGAATGGACGTGTATAAGATCGGCACGGCGAGCGACCTTATCAAGGGCAACCGCTACGTCGGCAGAGGGATCGTGATCGGCATGAGTGCGGACGGCAGCAAAGCGTGCCTCGCCTACTTCATTATGGGCAGAAGCGCGAATAGCAGGAATCGGATCTTGACGGAGAAGGAAGGGGAACTCTTTACCGAACCCTATGACCGAGAGAAGGTGCAGGATCCGAGCCTGATCATCTACCGTGCGATCCGTAGCTATGGGGACGCGATCATCGTCACCAACGGCGACCAGACCGATACGATCTATGCGGGACTGGCGGCAGGCAAGAGCTTCTCCGAATCGCTCTCCTCGCGCACCTTCGAGCCCGACCGCCCGAACTATACGCCGAGGATCAGCGGCATCCTCTATTTGGGTGGCGACTTTCGCTATGAAATGAGCATCTTGAAGAGCGCGGACGCAGAAGGCACGGCTTGCAACCGATACACCTTCTCCTACGAGCCGCTCGCGGGCGTAGGACATTTTCTGCATACTTACCTGACGGACGGCGACCCGATCCCGACCTTCACGGGAGAACCGAAAAGGATAATGATCCCCGATTCCATCGACGATTTCACTCAAGAATTGTGGGACGCTCTGGACGAGGAGAACAAGATCTCTCTCTACGTCCGCTACGTCGACCTTGCGAGCGGCGAGGTGGAAAAGCGCTTGATCAACAAGAACGAGTGAGGGCAAAATGAAAGAGTTTGAACTGAAATACGGCTGTAATCCCAATCAAAAACCCGCCAGGATCTTTATGCGAAACGGCAGCGACCTGCCCGTCGAGATCCTAAACGGCAGACCCGGCTATATCAACTTTTTGGACGCGTTCAACAGTTGGCAGCTCGTAAAGGAACTCAAAGAGGCGACGGGGCTCCCCTCGGCGACCTCGTTTAAGCACGTCAGTCCGACCTCGGCGGCAATCGGCAAGAAACTGTCCGATCCGCTGAAACGCGCCTGTTTCGTAGAGGACGTCGAGGGGCTTGACGATTCACCGATCGCCTGCGCTTACGCGAGGGCGAGGGGCACGGATCGGATGAGTTCTTTCGGCGATTTCATCGCGATCTCGGACGAATGCGACGAGACCCTCGCAAAGATCATCGCGCGCGAGGTATCGGACGGCATCATCGCGCCGTCCTATTCCCCGAGAGCCCTCGAGATCCTGAAAGCCAAGCGCAAGGGCGCGTATAATATCATCAAGATCGATCCCACCTATCAGCCGGAAGAGAAGGAGACCAAAGAGGTCTTCGGCGTGACCTTCGAGCAGGGCAGGAACAACTATAAGATCTCGAAAGAACTCTTGACCGATCTCGTCACGAAGAATAAGAGCCTGCCCGACGAGGCGGCGACGGATATGATCATCGCCCTGATCACCTTGAAGTACACGCAGTCCAATTCGGTCTGTTTCGCCTATGACGGACAAGCGATCGGGGTCGGCGCGGGACAGCAGAGCCGCATCCATTGCACCCGCCTTGCGGCGCAAAAAGCCGATCTTTTCCTGCTCCGCCAATCGGACAAGGTGTTGGGACTTCGGTTTGCCGAGGGGCTCGGTAGACCCGATCGGAACAACGTCATCGACGTCTATCTGTCGGACGAGGCGGAAGACGTGATCGGAGAGGAGCAATGGCGCAAGTATTTCGCCGTGAGACCCGAGCCTTTCACGCAGGCGGAGAAGAGAGAATACCTATCCAAGGTCAGCGGCATCACCCTCGCAAGCGACGCCTTTTTCCCGTTCAGCGACAATATCGAGCGGGCGCGCAAGAGCGGCGTTCGCTACGTCGTACAGCCGGGCGGATCGGTTCGTGACGATCTCGTGATCGCGGCGGCGGATCGATACGATATGGTCATGGCGTTCACGGGGATGCGGTTGTTCCACCATTGACCTTCTCGCCCTTTGTCGGCGTTGACTTTTACTGCCCGATAAAGCCCCCGCCGTTGATCGGTGGGGGCTTTATTGGGCTCGAACGGTCGGGCGTTGCTCTCTTGCTGTTCGGTCGGGCTTTTTAGCTACGTTGCGTAGGGTCTTTCGTCTCGATCGGATCTTGCGCTTTGCGCTTTTTGAAAAACTCTTTTATGCGGGCGAATCCGCATTTATCCGTGACTTTTTCGGTGACCAAGAGCAGGGAAGGTAGGACGAAAAGGACGATCAAGACGGCGAACATCGCTCCGAATCCGAGCAGCGACCCCATTGCGGCGACTACGCCCGCCGAGGCGATCGCCAGAATAAATCCGGTCAAGGTCAGGATCACGCCCGACGTCACGATGGTGGGGAAGACGGCGTTCATCGCGTCCCCCATCGCCTCGTATCGGTCGAGATAGCGATCGCGGATCGAGTAATAGCGGTTGGATAGGACGATCGCGTAGTCGATCGTGGCACCCATTTGGATGGCGCAGATGATCAAGTATCCGATAAAGGAAACGGGAGTTCCCGCGAGGAAAGGGATCGCGCAATTGATCCAGATGCCGCCTTGTATGGTCAAGGTCAGTAGGATCGGCAACAGCACGTTGCGGAAGGTCACGAACAAGATGATCAGGATAAAGGCGAGGGTGAAGAGATTGACGCGGAGATTATCCGTCGGGAAATAGCCCGCCATGTCGTGGCAGACCACGCTTTCTCCCGTCATATAGTATTCGTCGTAATAGGCTTTCAGTCCCGTTTCCAGTTCTTCGATCAAGGCAAAAGCCTTTTCGTCTTCGACGTCGACGTTCAGGTTGAAGATCATACGTACGTAGTTCTCGCTGACGAAATTGCTCTTCGCATAACTGAGTTGCGACAGCATCTCCACGTATTCGTCCGGCAGGATCAGCGCATATTCGTCCGCGTGATCGTATAGGTAGACGAGTAGGTCTACGATCCGCACGCTGTCTTTATCGGGGTCGCACCCGTATTCGGCGCAATATCTGTCGAAGATCGTCTTGAGGAATCCCGTCATCACGTTCGATAGGGCGGCGGGCAGGTCGCCGGATAGCGTCTGCATTTTTTCCGCAAAGGCGTCCTTGGTCAGCGCGTCGGTCAGATAGAGGTCCTCTGCGATGGCGATCGTGGCGATCCCGTTTGCGGAATCCACAGCCTCGTGTCCGCTCACGTAGGCGGAGACCTCGCGTTGTTTCGCGTCGTCCCCGTCGTTCGGCACGACGAGCACGAGGGTATTCATTTTTCCGAAGCCGGCGTCTTCCACCGCTTGCCGTCCCGCGACGAGCATCTGGGTCTTGTTCATATCGAACGAATAGGCGTTAAAGGACTGCCCTACGCCCGCCAAAACGAGTACGACGAGGAAGATCGGGACGATGATCTTCCGCGCTCGCACGATGCCTTTCGTCGGTTTTGCGACCGAGGGGAGAAATGTCTTGTGCCGTGACTTTTCGATCGGCTTTGCGAAGATCACGAGCAGGGCGGGCATCAAGAAGAGAACGGTAAGCAGCGTGAAAAGGATGCCCTTTGACAGAGATATGCCGATCTCTACGCCGATGTCCAGTTTCATCAAGATCAGCGCACACATACCCGCAAAGGTGGTCAGCGAGCTGGATAGGATCTCGGGGATCCCCTTGCGTTGCGCTTCCACCGCCGCCTCTTCGGGAGAGAGCCCGTTTTGCCTCTCTTCGGTGTAGCGATGCATCAAGATGACCGAATAGTCGATCG
>JAFZZX010000145.1 GCA_017615515.1 Clostridia bacterium | reverse complement strand
GACGCGATCCGATCCGCACCGAGGGATTTGGGTACGGCATAACCGATCGTAAGCCCCGTTTTGAGCGAAGCGTCGATCATGATCGGCTTGATATTCATATAGTACGTACAGGCGTGTTCGATCGTATAGTTGAGCGTCGGGACGACCGAGCTGATAATGATGCCGTCGACGTCTTGAAAGGTGTAACCGTGCGCCTTGAAAATATCGCGAAAAGCGATGCCGAACTCATCTGCGGTACGCACGATCGTGGCGGAGATCCTCCAACTGGAGCGCATCTCTTTGCCGTCGAATAGTGCGAGCTTGATATTCGTATTTCCTACGTCCATTGCCAGTAACATATATTGATTATATCAATATTTCTTGTTTTTTTCAAGTGTTTTATGCAATCGCCGCAGAATCTATGATCCGTTGTTGCCGTCAGGCGAAATTGATCGACAGGATACAGTAGAGAACCGTCCAAAGATATATTTTCGATATGAGACTCGGAAAGCGCGCGAATCCCGCAGGGTCGCTCTTGGAGAGGAAGACGCCCGTGTTGTGGAGAGATAGCCCTAATGCCGCCGTCGCAAGGAAGAAAGAGGTGATCTCGTAGGTGAACTTGAAGAAGAAGAGCAGCGTGACGATCTCGGAGAGTCCTTCGAGGACGGTCAGCACGATCCCTTTGGGTAGGTCGCTCCGCGTTTTTGCATAGAGTGCGAGAGAAAAGACCGCCGAAAGGTAGATCACTTCCATCATCGCACCGAAAAAGAGGGGGGAGTGCGGTGCAAAATAGGGCAGGACCATTCCTGCGAGCCATTCTCCGTTTTCCTTGATCAAGATCGAGGATGGGATCGCGACGATCAATTCGACCAGTAGCCCGATCGCGAGGACGATCGAAAACTTGTACCAACGCATGGTCTATCATATGTAAAAGAGACTTGGAAATATGCTCGTATCGCATCGCGCGCTCGTCGCTTTCGCTCTTCTGTCGTAGGGACTTCTTAGGGACAAATAGAGGTGATAGAGGCGGGGAAAGAGGAGCGGAGCGGGATTTCCTTCTTTACAAGATAAAGGTGATATAGTATAATACTTGTATGAGAAAAGTTTTGTTGTGTTCCGCTTCCCCCCGCAGAAGGGCGCTGCTGGCAAAACTCGTCAGCCGATTCGACGTGACGAAGAGTGACGCGGAAGAGCGATCCACCTATCTGCGGCCGCATCTCAGGGTGATGGATCTTGCCAAGGCGAAGGGGCGCTCGATGTCGGCGGGTGACGCCGTCGTCATCGCGTCAGATACTCTCGTCTACCGCAATGGGAAGTACTACGGCAAGCCTTCGTCTCGCGAGGAAGCGAGGGAGATGCTCGCGGAGTTGTCGGGAAAGCGCCACAGCGTTTATACCGGCGTTTACGTTGCCGTGGGCGGGAAGGAGATCCTCTTCTACGACAAAGCTACCGTACAGTTTTATCCACTTACTTCGGCGGATATAGACGGATATTTGGACGAATATGCGCCCTATGACAAGGCTGGCGCATACGGCATACAAGACGGTGTCGCGGTGCGCTCCTATCGGGGCAGTTTCGATACCATTATGGGGTTACCGACGGAAAAACTCGGCAAAGTGCTGGAAGAAATAGGAGTAAGAGATGTATACGAATGAGATCGTCATAGACATGGGCTTCAGCGAGACGGTGATCGCGGTGCGCGGCAAGGGGGTCGTCCTCAAGGAGCCGACCTTGGTCGCTGCGATTCGCAGCAAAGGCAAGCATAAGTTCATCGCCGCGGGGATAGAGGCGAAACGATATATGCGTAGGCGTGATCGGGATTTGAACGCCACATTGATCCACCCTGTCAAGGGCGGTGTGATCGAGGACGTGAATGCGGCGATCTGGATGCTGAAAGACTTTTTGCACAAGGCGATGCCGCGCCGTTTGTTCAGACCCCGTCCCGAGGTGATCGCGACGATCGCTTGCGGCACGTCGGTCGTGGAACGCAAGAATTACGAGAACGTTCTCGCTGCTGTCGGTTTGAAGAGTCCGATCTTGATGGAAGCTCCGATCGCGGTCAGCGGGCTTTTGGAGAACGAATACAACCTGATCGCTACGGTCGGAGCGTCTGTTTCGGACGTCGCGATCGTCGGGCCGAACGGGATCATCACGGGTTGCTCGGTCACGATGTGCGGCAATGCGGTGGATGAGAAGATCCGTAACTACATTGCGGACAACTATCGCCTTGGTATTTCGCATACGAGCGCAGAGGAATTACGCAAAAAAATAGGAACTTACCATAAGGGGCAGATCATGAGCGACGAGGTTTCGGGCAGGAATCTCGTGGACGAGACACACTATCAAACCGAGATCACGTCCAATGAGATCGCGCCGATGATGCAATCGGTGATGAGTTCCTTTGCCTACGTGATCGAGAGCGTGACGATGATGTGTCCGGAGAAACATTGTATGGACGTCTACCACGCGGGGATCACCCTCTGCGGCGGGTATGCCTTCAGCGAAGGACTGTCCGACTTTTTATTTGAACGCTTGCGTATCGCCGTGAACGTCCCTAAGAATGCGGACGAGGCGATCGCGCTCGGAGCGCTTTCCTTTTTTGACGATAGAGACAAAATGTACAAGATGCTGTGATGCATTTCGGAATGATTGGGGCGAAAATATTATTTTATATAATATATAGCCCTTTTTTTATTTGACAGACTAATTGAAAAATGATACGATAATGATCGAGCCGCATGATACGGGTTCCCAAGAAGCGATCGCTCACCCCATTCAGCGAGACTGGTAAGAGGAGGTAAATTATGTACGCTATTATCGCAACTGGCGGCAAGCAGTATAAGGTGGAGAACGGCACGAGACTCGACGTCGAGAAGCTCGAGGCGAATGTCGGTGACACCGTGAAGTTTGACGTGCTCATGCTCAGCGATGAAAGCGGTGTGTCCGCAGGTACCCCGACGGTTGCCGGCGCTTACGCGGAAGCGGAAGTGCTCGCGCACGGCAAGGGCGACAAGATCATCGTTTTCAAGTATAAGGCGAAGAAGAACGAGCGCAAGCGTCAAGGTCACAGACAGCCGTTTACGACAGTACAGATCAAGTCCATCGTCAAATAATGACGAAGATCGTATTTCATAAACGAGGCGAAGATTTCGTCCGAATCGTTTCCGAAGGGCACACAGGATATGCGCAACACGGCGAGGACATCGTGTGCGCGGCGCTGTCCGCTCTCGTGCAAGGAGCAGCCATTGGCATACTCAAGGTCGTGGGAGTGAAGGCGGAGTATCGTGTGAATGAGGAAAAGGGCAGTTTGGATCTCGTGATCCCGAAAGAGATCGGGACGCAAGAGCAACACGACTGCAACGTGATCCTCGGGACGCTCCTGGCGAGCGTAGAGGACCTTCGAGAAGGGTATTCGGAGTACATTGAAGTGGAGGTAAAGTGATATGTTTATCAAATTGCAACTGTTCGCTCACAAGAAGGGCGTAGGTAGTTCGAGAAACGGCAGAGACAGCGCGGCGCAAAGGCTCGGCACGAAGCGCGCGGACGGTCAGTTCGTTCTCGCAGGCAATATTCTCGTCAGACAGAGAGGCACCAAGATCCATCCCGGCACCAACGTGGGCCGCGGCAAGGACGACACCCTCTTCGCTCTGATCGACGGCATCGTCCGTTTTGAGAGATTGGGCAAGGATAAGAAACAGGTCAGCGTTTACGCGAAAGCGGAATGATCGTGTTTGATCCGAAATGATGAGCCGCGTCCATTGTGACGCGGCTTTTTCTATCCTTAGCCTTTCGATAGGAAAAGACAATTCCTCGTCGGAAAATCCATTCAATGGATTGACTTATCCTTGATTTCGCATTACAATACTCGTATGCGGGAGTCGTTCAATGGTAGAGCACCAGCTTCCCAAGCTGGCTTTCGCGGGTTCGATTCCCGTCTCCCGCTCCATTAACGATTTGCCGTGACCGTTTGGTCACGGCATTTTGTTGCCAAAGCGAGGAACGCTTGCGTTCGTCGATAGG
>JAFZZX010000014.1 GCA_017615515.1 Clostridia bacterium | reverse complement strand
TACCGTCTTTATCAGTCTTCGATCAGGTCGAACGTCCAGTTCGCCTGTTGGATCGCATTGTCGACCAAACGCAACTCCTTCGCGATCGCGTCCATCTCCTTACGGAGAGCGGCGACGTCTACCGCGGAAATGATCTTGATCTCGGTGCCGCGCGCTCTGTCCGTGGAATGGGACGCGGCGGAGAGCGCCTCGCGATAGGCGGCGTACAAGACGCGCAACGTGTCCTTCTTCGCGATCATCTCGGTCAGCGTCGCGCCGTTCACCTTGATCGTGCAATTGCTGTAATTGATCCTGCCGATCAGGTATTCAAGACGGGAAACGCATTCCTTGAGTTCGGAAAGGAGAATATTCGGGTCCTCGCCGGGTTTCTCCCCTTCCTGCAAGAGCACGTTGCTGTAAACGCGGTCTTTGAGCTGAGCGATCTTACGATTGAGATCCGCTCTTTCTTGTAATGCTTCGGCTAATTTCATATTCTATCCTCCTTGTGGAATTGCTGATTGATAAAACCACCGCCTCGGCGGCACATATCTTTTGCCGTACTTTATTACTTATACCACATCAAGTGCCCCAAAAGTCAATACTTTCTCGTAAAAAATATATCACAACCTATTTCTTTTCTGCTTTTTATGGTATAATGATGCTATCGCATACCGAGTAGAAGACACAATGAAGAAGATCGATTTCCTCAAAATCCTGTCGTTGGCGGAAGAAGTCATCACGCACACGCGCAATACCTTGATCGTCCATCTCCGCTATATGGACTCTGCTTTGGGTCAACTGACCCGGGTACCTTTTCCCGACTCCCCCCTCGCGACCGACGGCGAAAACCTCTATTACAGTCCGCTCCACGTGCTGAATATCTATCAGCGTTCCCAAGAGCAAACGGCGCGTGACTATCTGCACGTCATCTTGCATTGCGTCTTTCGTCATTTCTTCGTCTCGCCCTTGCTTCGCAAGGATCTATGGAATCTCGCGTGCGACATCGCGGTGGAAGCGGCGATCGACGACATGGAGCTCCCGATCACGGAAGCGCCGCGTTGCTCGAAACAACACGCGGTGAAGACCTCTTTGATACACGCCGTCGGCACGTTGACTGCCGAAAAGCTGTATCACCACTACCTCGTAATCGACCCCTCGCCCGAAGAAGTGCGCGCGCTCAGCGCCCTCTTTCACGCCGACGATCACGAGATCTGGTATAAACCGAAGTCCCCTACCGCCGGCGGTCCTGATGACCACGCCGACGAAGAGGATCGCTCGGAGAGCGAAGCCACCCTTCAAGAGAATGATCCGCAATCGGACGAGGAGAACTCCGACAACGATAACGCAGAAAGGCAAGACGTAGAGGGCGATCGGGGTGATTCTTCATCCCAAAAGAACGTTCCGGCAACGCAGAGCGACCCTTCCGACGAGAAGGACGACGATGGAAAAGGCGACGATGCGGACCCCGCTTCCGAGCCGAAGAGCGCCGCGTCTCGCGAAGCGCTCGCGGAAAAGTGGAAAGAGATCGCATCGCGGATCAAAGAGGATCTCGAGACCTTCTCCCGCCGCCACGGGGACAAGGCGGGGAATATGATGCAAAGTTTGCGCGAAGTGACGCGCGAAAAATACGACTATACCGCCTTTTTGAAAAAGTTTGCCACCCTGCACGAGGCGATGACCATCAACGACGAAGAGTTCGACTACGTTTACTACACCTACGGCATCCGCCTCTACGGCAATATGCCGCTCGTCGAACCGCTGGAATACAAGGACGTCAAGCGCATTCGCGACTTCGTGATCGTCATAGATACCTCGGGGTCGGTGCAAGGCAAACTGGTACAGCGTTTCCTGCAAAAGACCTACAATATTTTAAAAAACGAAGAGAGTTTCTTCGTGAAGTTCAATCTGCACATCGTGCAATGCGACGCCCGCGTGCAAACCGACGACAAGATCACTTCGCAGGAAGAATTCGACAACTATCTCAAGACGATGACCTTGAGGGGGTTCGGGGGCACCGACTTCCGTCCTGCATTCGAGTACGTGAACAAACTGATCGACAATCACGAATTCACGAATCTGAAAGGATTGATCTATTTCACGGACGGATACGGCGATTTCCCGAAGCAGAAACCGCCTTACGAAGCGGCTTTCGTCTTCGTCGACGAGGACGGTCGTCGCGTACCCGAAGTGCCGCCGTGGGCGATCAAACTGATCTTAAAACCCGAAGAAGTATAGGAGCAACATATGGAAAGCAACGCATTCATCATCCGAGAAGACGTATTGGAGAAGTACGTCGGAGCAGGCGGCGACGTGGTCGTGCCCGAAGGCATCCGCGTCATCGCGCGGCGGGCTTTTATGCATTCCGCCGTTCGATCGGTCATCCTGCCCGCCACGGTGCGCGAGATCGACACCGAAGCCTTCTCCATGTGCGCCTCCTTGACCTCAGTCACCTGTCCCGAGGGGCTCGAGAAGATAGGCGGCTATGCCTTTCGCCTATCCGCGCTGACCACGCTCATCCTGCCCTCGACCCTCTCTGAGATCGGCGCTTACGCTTTCGCTTCGTGCAAAGCGCTTAGGTCGGTCACGATCAAAAGCGCCTCGTGGCGCGTGGGGTCTCTCGCATTCAAAAACTGCCTCTCTTTGCATCGCTTCGTCGGCGCCGCGCCCGATCACACGGAAAGCATGGACAAGCACCTCTTCGACGGGTGTCCGTATCTCCCCGCTTGGTTCCTCTCCTTCACGAACGATCAAGGACTCAAGCGGAAGACCGCGATCTATTGGCTCCAAAATCCGGAACGGGAAGAGAACGAGGAGATGCTCGCCTACCTAAAGAGCGACAAGGGAAAACTCGTCTCGACCCTGATCCGTCAAGAGCAAGCGGCGGCGCTCGGCGTGCTCCTGCGTCCCGAGACGGGGATCGCCTTCTCCCTCGACGAATCGGACGAATGGCTCGCCGCGGCGGACGGAAAGCCGCTCGTGACCGCCCTTCTCCTCGACCTTAGAAATCGCGCTTTTACGCCCGAAGAGATAGAGCGGCATATTCTCGAAAAGGACGAGATCGCGCTGGGGATCAAGGAACCGCCCTTGGCGGAATGGGAAAAGCGATTCGTGCTGGATCGCACGCCCGAAGGCTACGTGATCTGCGGTTACCGAGGCAAAGAGGCCGAAGTGGCGATCCCCGAAGAGATCGACGGACTCCCTGTGATCGCCGTCGGCGAGGACGCTTTCCACTATCAGCCGATCACCAAAGTCTCCCTACCCGCCTCGCTCCGGAGCATCGAGAAAAGCGCCTTCGAGTTTTGTAGAGAACTGACCGACGTCGATATGGAAGAAGGTATTGTAG
>JAFZZX010000002.1 GCA_017615515.1 Clostridia bacterium | reverse complement strand
GTCTCCCTTCGTCGGAGAGCGCGGATAGGTCGCGCTTTAAATAGACGATCACGCCGTTTTGGCGCATATTGAGTATATTCCTTTCGCGTTCCACCGCACCGCCGCCCGTCGCGACCACCCTGCCGTGACCTTTGCTGATCTCGGCGAGCGCCTCGCATTCGTAGGCGCGGAACGCCTCTTCCCCTTCGCTCCGAAAGATGTCTGGGATATTGCCGTGCGCCCGCACGATCTCCTCGTCCACGTCGATGAAGGGTCTCGCGAGTTTCTGCGACAGCGCGCGCCCGATCGTGGACTTGCCGCAGGAGGGCATTCCGATCAAGAAAATGTTTCTGTCTTCCGAAAGGATCTCTCGAACGATCTCGTCGACGCGTTCCGCCGCAGGGCGCGTCCCGCGGAAAAGTTCCGCCGAGTACGCCGCTTGACCGACCAGCATATCGAGACCGGTCGCGACCGGTAGTCCCCTGTCTTCCGCCTGCAACGCAAGGCGGGTCTTGAAGGGATTGTAGATGACTTCCTGCACCCCTTCGAGCCGAGGGAAGATCGCGAGATCGACCAGCACGTCCTCATTAGCGGGATAGGTGCCGACGGGAGTGGTATTGATCAGGTAGGCTGCATCCGCGTGACGGGAGAGATTGTCGTAATTGTCTTCGCCGTTCCTCGAGATCTTGACGATGGACGAAGCGCCCGCCCGCCCTGCGAGATAAGCCGCCGTATCCGACGTGTTGCCCGTGCCGAGGATCACGACCTTCTTGCCCGCGAGGGAGAGCCCCGTGCGCGCGAGGGCGTACTCCATTCCGCGGATATCCATATTGTAGCCTTTGAGTTTGCCCCCTTCGTCCCGAACGAGATTGACGACGCCGAGCGCCGCCGCCTCTTCGGACAGTTCGTCGAGGTAGGGGATCACCGCCCGCTTGTAGGGGATCGTAACGTTGAAAGCCTTGTAACGGCGGGATCGCATAAAAGCGCCGAGGTCTTCCTCTTTGACTTCGGTCAAGTCGTAGTCGTAGCCGAGCTTATTGTGGACGACCTTGGAATAGCTGTAATCCAGTCTCTTGCCGATCAAACAATAATCCGCCATTTTCTTATACCATAAAATACGCGCCCGCGTCCTCGATCGCGATCTCGGTCAGGCGGCAATCGCCGATCCCCGCGATCGTGACGAGCGTAAGGGTATCCCCCGCCCTCTTTTTGTCCGCCGTGAAATAGGGGATCAATTCCTCGATCGGGTTGAGTTCGAGCCCGAGGTCGTTGGTCAACAGGATCTCTTCGATCTTATAGAACTCCTCTTCGGACAGTTCGCCGCGTTGATTGGCAAGGCGCGCCATCACGCGCACCCCGTACGCGACCGCGACGCCGTGCGGAACGACGAATTCGGTCAAGGTCTCCACCGCGTGCGCGACGGTATGCCCGAGGTTCAAAAGTTTACGCGTGCCGCCCTCTTTCTCGTCCGCTTCGACGATGCGGCGCTTGGCGTCCACGCACAGACAGATGAACTCTTCGAGGGTTTCCGAGGTCAAGCCTTCGGACAAGATCTCGAAGATCCTGCCCCCTTCGAGCACCGCGTACTTGACCCCTTCGCCGAGCCCGTTGCGGATCTCGTCGTACGGAAGGGTCTTTATGAAGTCGGTATCGAACAGGACGAGCGACGGCTGATAAAAGGCGCCGACCAGGTTTTTGCCTTGCGGCAGATCCACGGCGGTCTTGCCCCCGACAGAAGAATCGATCGCCGCGAGCAGGGTCGTCGGCATATTGATGAAGGTGACGCCGCGCATATAGGTCGCCGCAGCGAATCCCGCCATATCTCCCGTGACCCCGCCGCCGAGGGCGAGCACGGTATCCGAGCGGGAGAATCCCTCTTCCGCAAGGAAAGATAGGATCTCGCCGTACACCTTCAGGGTCTTGGACTCTTCACCCGCGTCGAAGGTATAGATGCTGGGCTCGAACCCGCGATAGACCAGTTCGTCCGCGACGCCTTCCGCATAGAGAGGCGCGACGTGGCTGTCCGTCACGATCATCACCTTGCCCTTACATCCGAGTTCGATCAAATAGTCGCCGATCTTCGCGGACACGCCCGCGCCGATCACGACTTCGTAGGGGGTAGAGGCATTCACTTTCACCGTTTGCATATCATTCTCCGTCCAAAATGCGGCAAAACCGCAGACCGACCTCGTGTAGATACTTCATTTGGATCTCGATGAGGTCTTCGGGAATGCGTACGAAATCCACTTCGAAATTGATATTCCCCTCGTAGCCGACTTCGCGGAGCGCAAGGATCAGCGCGTCGAAGTCCAGTTTGCCGAGGTAAGGCGGCAGGTGATCGTCCCGCTCGCCGTCGTTGTCGTGTAAGTGCAGTACGCCGAGTTTTCCACCGATCGCACGCACCGTGGCGGGCAGATCTTCGCCCGTGATCAGCGCGTGACCGCTGTCCAGACAGACGCCGAACTCCTCGCCGAGGGCGTCCGCCGCCCGTCTGAGTTCCTCGCCCGTCGAATAGATCGTGCGAACGAGACAAGGGATCCCCTCGACGCGCACGGTCAAAAACATATTCTCCAGCATCCCCTTGATGCCGTATTCCCTGAGGGTGGGACGGAGACGATCGAAGACGCGGTGGTTCAGATCGAAACATTCCTCTTGGCGGTATCCGTTCGCACAATCGTCGAACTTGATCGGGTGCAATACCATCTTATTCGCGCCGAGCGCGGCAGTCGCGCGTACCGCTCCGCGATAGACCTCGAGGATCTCCTCTTCCGTCGCGTCGCCCGCGCGGAAGCCAAAGGGGGCGTGGGTCTGCCCGATCACCAAGCCGTGCTTCTCCGCGATCCTCTTGATCGTAGCGCCCTGCTCCTCGATCGTCCCTTCGACGCCGAGGTCGAGGACGAGACGCTTACTGCCTTGATAGAGCGAAAAATCCATCGCGTCGAACCCTACCCGAGCCGCCAGCTCGAAGAGGCGATCCGCGCCGATCCGCTCGATTGCTCCGAAACCGCACATACTGATCTTTCTCATATTTTTATTATAAGAAATCTACGTTATATAGTCAAGAGCGTTGAGAAATTGCACCCTTCGCGTCGCCGAAAAGTTTTTTCTTTTCGGGAGTATAAGATCTCCGCCGCCGTCCATAATTACCGTGACGGAGGTAAGAAAATGGAAAAAACCAACAAACCCAAGAATGCGAAATTTGCGGCATTTCTCAAAAAGAACCTTTACTTAATACTTATGATCGTCTGCGTGATCGCGATCGCCACGATGGTCGCCGTGACCTATGCCATCAGGCAGAAGAACGCGGGAGACGCGGTGGACGTAGCGGCGAAGGAACAGCCGACCATACAGGACACCACCCCGACGATCGACGCTAACGCCGAGCCGACGACGACCAATCCCGTGACCGAACCGACCGTCTCGGACGAAGTGCTCTTCTCCCTGCCGCTCGAAGGGGAAACGGTGGGCGTCTTCGCGAACGACACGCTGGTCTACAACGCCACCTTGAACCAATGGGCGACGCACGAAGCCTACGACGTGGCGGCGGAAACGGGCACCGAGGTCAAATGCGTCTATGACGGCAAGGTGGAGAGCATCACGACCAGCGTCCTCAGAGGCACCGAAGTCGTCGTATTGCACAAGAACGGCATGAAGACGATCTACTCCCTGCTCGGCAGCGACGTCAACGTATCGGTCGGCGCCGACGTCAAGAAAGGCGACGTGATCGGGAAGATCGCCGAAACCGGCACCTTCGAGAAGCACAAAGGTCCCCACCTGCACCTCGAAGTCTGGAACGAGGCAGGCGAAAAGGTCGACCCGACTCTCTTCTTCGAAAGTACGGATAAGTAAAAAAGTGGCTTCGGTTAATCCGAAGCCTTCTTTATCATTTCCGTTTTCCCCGATTGTATATTGATCCAAACCGAACCGATCTCGTTGGCAATAGCGAGCGGGATCGTCATATCGACAAACTTTTTCTCTATGAGAATTACCGCTCTTTCACTCGTTCTCCCGTAGATTTCTATACAAAGCGTATATTCGTATTCGGTTCTCTTTTGATTGGCAAGAACGGCAAAAACGATCACTCCGACAAGAAGCATTATCCCTGCAAGGATCATTAGCGCCGGTATTCCCCTAACCAATCCGAAGATCAACAATAGGACGGCAAGCACCAAAATTATGGCGAAAATCGGTAAGGTTTTCTTCATCGGAGCCTTCATAATATAAGATTTGTTTGCGCAGGTACAGCTGACTTGATTCAAGTCGTCGAGCAGCATTTCACGTTGCGCAAAAGATCTCCCGCTCATCACTCGATGGATCACCCTCTTGTCAGTAAAGATCAAAGAGTCTTCCGCCCCGACATACCCGTTGCTCATCGGTTCGGATCTAAATGAAAAATCATATCGATATATGCTGCTCTCATTGTTTGACAACTGCAAATCCTTTGGTTTTACTGTGGATTCTTCCATTTCCATACTCTTTCCTCCTAACGTCTCTCTGTGGTTATCGTCAGTATATCACGCCTATTAGGCGTATGTCAAGAGAGGTTACGCCCAATGGTTGTAAACTAAAAACATGATTACTTTGGAAACAATACAAAAAAATCTTTCTGCAGCAATCAAACAGAGCGGGCTGACACAGACCGAACTCGGGCAAAAGCTCGGCGTATCGCAACAGACGATCTCGCACTATTTGAATGGGGACAAACTCCCCGCTCTCGATACCTTTGCAAATCTTTGCGCGATCATCGACGTCAACCCCGCCGATATTTTGACCGAGCATTCCTTTTGATCTTTTTGCGACAATAGTCCCTTAATGTCCCTTGAAGTCAGTTAGATGGGACTCCTTTTCTCCAAGACCTCCGAGAGAAAAAACCGCAGGCGCGCTTATCCCCCCCCAAAACACACAGCTTGATAGAGCGCGAGAAAGAATATGCGTCACAGCTTGAGAGAGCGAAGAGAAGAGTGCTTAGACG
>JAFZZX010000144.1 GCA_017615515.1 Clostridia bacterium | reverse complement strand
GGAGTCCTCTGAGGATCTCGTCTCTCTCTTTCGCCGCGTTGAGATCGAAACGGGTGCGGCGTTGGATCAACGTGCGTTGATACTCGAGATAATACTTGATGATCTCTTTCAGTCCCATAAGGCGCGGCTTGCCGTCCGCGATCACCACCATATTGATGCCGAAGTTGGTCTGCAAGTCGGTGTGCTTGAGGAGGAGCTTGATGATCCTATCGGGATCGGCGTCTCTCTTGAGCTTGATCGTCGCGCGCAGTCCCTGACGGTCCGACTCGTCCAAGATATCAGCGATCTGCACGTAAGGCTCTTTCTTGCTCTCGCGCAGTTCGTTGATCTTGAGGAGGAGTTTGGACTTATTCACCTGATAGGGTAGCTCGGTGATGACGATGCTCTTCTTGTCCCCTTCCCGCTCGATGTGCATCTTCGCAGTGATCGTGACCTTCCCTTTGCCAGTTTCGTAGGCTTGGCGGAGATCGTCCGTCTTATAAATGATGCCGCCCGTCGGGAAATCCGGTCCCTTGATAATGCCCATCAGATCCTCGAGTTTGATATTGGGCGAGTCGATCATCGCGACGGCGCCGTCTATGACCTCGGTGATATTGTGAGTCGGTATATTGGTGGCGAGACCGACCGCGATACCCGACGCACCGTTAACGAGAAGGTTCGGGAATCTGCCCGGGAGCATATCGGGCTCTTTCAGCGTGTCGTCGAAGTTCAAGCTGTAGGTGACGGTGTCTTTATCGATGTCGCGGAGCATTTCCTGCGCGATGGGGGCGAGACGAGCCTCGGTATAACGCATCGCCGCGGCGCTGTCGCCGTCCACCGAACCGAAGTTGCCGTGTCCGTCCACCAAACATTCGCTCATATTGAAAGATTGGGCGAGACGCACGAGCGCGTCGTACACCGAAGTGTCGCCGTGCGGGTGGTATTTGCCGAGACATTCGCCGACGATACGCGCGCATTTCTTGTGCGGCTTGTCGTGCGAGAGCCCGAGTTCGTACATACTGTATAGGATCCTGCGCTGGACGGGCTTAAGACCGTCTTCGACGCGCGGGAGCGCCCTATCCAAAATGACGTATTCGGAATACGGGATCATCGACTCGTGCAGGACCTGCTCGACCGTCTTCTCGTATATCCGCGCTTCTTCGGTATTTTCGTTTTCGTTCTTAATCTCTTCAGACATTCAAGTAACCCTTTTTCTCGATCTCATCTTTACGATTGAAATTCGCGAATTGATAAATATATGCTTTGCGCGAGTCCACGTTGTCACCCATCAAGGTGCTGATCATCTTGTCAGCCGCCGCCGCGTCGTCGATGGATACGCGAGTCAGGCAACGCGTTTCGGGATTTAAGGTGGTTTCCCACAGTTGCTCGGGATTCATTTCGCCGAGACCTTTATAACGCTGTAATTTGTAGTTCCTGCCGACCTCTTCGATGATCTTATCGAGAGCGGCGTCGTCGTAACCGTAGCGGATCACGTCCTTTTTCTCAACCTTATAAAGGGGCGGCATGCCGATATAGAGGTGTCCGTCGGTGATCAATTCCTTCATATAGCGGAAGAAGAAGGTAAGCAGGATCGAGCGAATGTGCGCGCCGTCCTGGTCAGCGTCCGCGAGAATGATGACCTTGCCGAACTTCAAGGCGTTGATATTGAACTCTGTATCGAAGTTCGCGCCGAGCGCGCCGATGATCGTGCAGATCTCCTCGTTATCAAGGAGCTGTTCGATGCGTTTTTTCTCTGCATTGATCGGCTTGCCGCGGAGAGGCAGGATCGCTTGGAACCTGCGATCGCGTCCCTGCTTGGCGCTGCCGCCTGCACTATCGCCCTCAACGATAAACAGCTCGTTTAGCTCGGGTTTTTTGCCCGTGCAATTGGCGAGCTTGCCGATCAGCATATTCGTATTGGCGTTGTTCTTTTGACGGGCGAGATCCTTCGCCTTTTTCGCCGCTTCTCTGACCTTCGCCGCGCCGAGTGCCTTCTCAACGATCTTGTCGCCGACGTCGAAATGCTTTTTCTCGGACAAATAAGCGTCGAGTTTCTCCATCACGATGCCCTCGACGAGGGGACGGATCTCGGGGTTGCCGAGCTTGGTCTTGGTCTGTCCTTCAAACTGTACGTTTTGCATACGAACGGACAAAACGCAAGTCAAGCCCTCGCGGAAGTCCTCGCCCTGCAAATTGGCGTCTTTGTCCTTCAAAAGGCCGCGCTTGCGGGCATAGTCGTTCATGACCTTGGTCAGAGCGCTCTTGAACCCGACTTCGTGCGTGCCGCCTTCGTTGGTCGGAATGCTGTTTACGAAGGAAAAGGTCCTCTCGCTGAACTCCATGGTGTGCTGCAAGGAGATGCCGAGATAGAAACGATCCTGCAGCACCTCGAACTCAATGGGTTCGGCATAAAGGACTTGTTTGTCGTTATTGATGAACTGAACGAAATCGCTGAGACCGCGTTCGTAACAGAAAGTGGACTTCAGACTGTTGAGGTCGTCGTCGAGCTGGCGTTTGTCTTCGACGGTGATCGTGATCCCTTTGTTAAGAAATGCCTGCTCTTGGACGTGG
The DNA here is from genome assembly GCA_017615515.1 of Clostridia bacterium. Classification (GTDB taxonomy): domain Bacteria; phylum Bacillota; class Clostridia; order Christensenellales; family CAG-1252; genus CAG-1252. The sequence continues at coordinate 2,537 of JAFZZX010000144.1, read as the reverse complement.
GCGATGATGGTTTGATAACTCAGAAGCTCTTTGCCGAAGACGCGCTTGTCCGGCAAAAAGCGGACGTAAGTGCCGTGCTTTTGGGTCTTCTCCCCCGTTTCGGTCAAGGAAGTACGCGGAATACCGCTTTGGATCTTGCCGTTGACTTCGGGAGAATGGAACTCCTGCTTATAGACCTTACCGTTCTTGTAGACCGTCACGTCGAGCCATTCGGACAGCGCGTTGGTGACCGACGCGCCGACGCCGTGCAAACCGCCCGAGAAGGTGTAGTTTTCGTTATTGAACTTGCCGCCTGCGTGGAGCTGGGTGAAGACGACTTCCACGCCGCTGATGCCGAGCGTGGGATGCTTGTCCACCGGGATACCGCGGCCGTCGTCCTCGACGCTGACGCTGCCGTCGGGATAGATCACGATGTCGACGCGCGTGCCGAATCCGTTGCAGATCTCGTCTAAAGCATTGTCCACGATCTCCCAAAGGATATGATGCAGTCCCTTAGCGCCCGTCGTGCCGATATACATACCGGGACGAAGGCGGACCGCTTCCAACCCTTCGAGAACTTCTATATCTTTCGCGTTATAGTCCTTATTCACCGCTCCCTCCGAAATCGCTATATTTGGTGTCGGCTATATGAATACGATACCACATATAGTGTCCCGAATTCGCCGCATAAATCGCGTTCATTATAACATACATTCTTTTTTTTGAAAAGTATTTATTTAACAAAATGAAAGAAAGTAATGCATAAACGTATCAATTTTTATGCAATTCGTGTATATCGGGACGGTTATATTGCAGCTCGTACGGGTATGGATCGGGTGATTTTGTCTCGGTTTTTATGTTAGAGCGAGAAGAAAACAACTGACTTAAAACGTTAAATATCCCCGTATCGGACGAGGGGCTCGAAGGGCTTGGGGCGCCGAATAGCGGCGGGAACGACTCGCCTTTTTCTTGTTGAGCCGCCCCTCCGAACGAGCCGAGGAGCGAGGATAGATTGCTTTTATTTCCGCCGAGAAACAAGGGAAGTAACGCCGCCAGCGGGTTTTGTCCGCCCTGACCTTTTAATAGATTTGACAAAAAATCGGGATCCATAGTTGCCTCCGTCACATTTGTATATGCGCGTCAATATAATACGGTGAAAAAGGAGCGGAATATGGACTTTGATACTTTTCGGAAAAATCGTAACACCCAAAAGCCCGTTCAAGACGAGGCAAAAGACGACATCAGGAAGACTGCGGAACGATACAGCGGAAAGAGTGACGCCGAGCTACTCGGAGAGATCGTGAACGCGGCAAAGAAAGAAAAGCAGGACGGCACCTATTCGGACGACAAGATCGACGATTTCGTCAGAGCGGTCACACCGATGCTGAATGCAGAACAAAGAGATAGGTTGGAAAAGGCGATAAAGTTGATCAAAAAGGACTAGAGCGTAACCAATAGGTCGTGCAGTTCCGAGCGGAGCGCGTCCACTTCGGGCACACCGAGCGCACGTTTTTCTCGCGGCAAGTCGCAATCTCTTTCGTAGAGAACGCGGGCACCCTGCTCCCCTTTTCCGATCACGACGATCCGATCGGCGACGAGGATCGCCTCTAAAATGCTGTGGGTCACGAAGACGGTCGTACGGCGCGAGGTTTCCCAATACTTCACGAAATAGCGGATCAGGCGTTCTTGCAGAGCAAGGTCAAGTCCCTTGAACGGCTCGTCCATCACGAGAAGCTCCGCATCGAATAATAGTCCTCGTGCGATCGCGACGCGCTGTGCCATGCCGCCCGAGAGTTCGTGCGGATAGAGCGAGATCGCGTCGGATAGCTCCATATCCGTAAGCATTTTTCGAGCGATTACACGGCGCTCCTCTTTCTTTCCTTCCAGAACGATCGCGAGGTTGTCGAGGGCGGTGAGGTGAGGCAAAAGTCTGTGATCTTGGAAGATGAAAGAGGTTTTCGGCGCGGTGAATCCCTCTGCGGGGATCAATCCCGAGAGCGCTTTCAATAATGTCGTTTTCCCCGAGCCGGAAGGACCGAGAACACAGGTTATTTTGCCCTTCGGAAGCGCGATCGAAAAGTCGGAAAAAACCTTGTTTTCACCGTATTTTACAGACTAATTTGCGATTTCTACGAATCCGTTATTTTCCATAATAGCGCCTCATTATGATCCTACGGATCAGCAATACGATCCCCTCTAAAAGGAAGCCGAGCAGGATCGCCGCGATCGTCCACGCCAGGAGCATCGATGTCTCCATGTACGCCGACGTCCGTTGCATAAGTCGCCCCATGCTGTCGCCGGTATAAGCAAGCACTTCCGCCGCGATCGTGAGCTTTACCGCGAAAGACAGCGTTATGCTCGCACCCGTCAGCAGCGATGGAATCATCTGCGGGATATAGAAAGAAAAGAGGGTCTTCGCGCGGGAAAAACGATATGCGCGCGTCATCTCGAGAAGTCCTTTGTCCACACGATCTGCCGCGTCCAAAACCGTGGTGTAAAGCATCGGGAATAGCACGAGGAAGGTGATGACGTAAGGCGCGGTGGCGCTCCGAAACCAG
>JAFZZX010000143.1 GCA_017615515.1 Clostridia bacterium | reverse complement strand
TATGTGCCGTTGCGGCGAAACCTACAACGTCGCTTTCTTGAACGGAAAGACCACCTGCGCAAAGTGCGGCGGCGAGCTGTACCAGCGCGAGGACGACAAGGAAGAAACGGTCAAGAGCAGGTTGGAAGTGTACCATAAGGAGACCGCACCCTTGATCGACTACTACCGTAAAGAGGGACTCTTGAAGGACGTGGACGGATCGCAGGGCATCGAAGCGGTCTATGCGGATATTCTGAAGGTGTTGAAATGATTTATCTGAAAACCCCCGACGAAGTCAGGGTGATGCGCAAAGCGAACCTGATCGTGCGCGACACCTTGCTGATGGTGCGTGATCGCATCAAAGCGGGCGTCTCGACGGCGGAAGTGGACAGATGGGTCAGAGAGTACATTGAGAGCAGAGGGGCATACCCTTCCTGCCTCGGCTACGAAGGATACCCCGCGAGCACCTGTATCTCGATCGACGACGTGGTCGTACACGGGATCCCTTCTCCGAAGACCTATATCGAAGAGGGGCAGATCGTGGGCGTGGACCTGTGCGCTACGATAGACGGCTATCACGGCGACAGCGCGCGCACCTTCCCGATCGGCAAGGTCTCGAAGGAGAAGCTCGACCTCGTACAAGCGGCGGAAGACGCCTTCTTCGAGGGGATCAAAGGGATCAAAGCGGGCGACCGCATCGGGGACATCTCCGGCGCGATCCAAGCGCTCGTCGAGGGACGCGGCTATTCGGTCGTCAGAGCCTTGACGGGACACGGGATCGGCAGAGAGATGCACGAGGATCCGGCAGTCCCGAATTACGGTGAGAAAGGCAGAGGCATTCGTTTGCGTCCCGGCATGACCATTGCGGTCGAGCCGATGATCAATCTCGGGCGGTACGACGTATATACCGAGAGAGACGGCTGGACGGTTCGCACGCGGGATCATTCCCCGTCCGCACACTACGAGAATACCGTGGCCGTGTGGGACGACGGGATCGAGATCCTGACCATATAGGGTGACTTATGCAAAAAGAACTATTCGTTGGCAGTATAGTGTACTCAAAGGCTGGACGAGACTGCGGGAAATGTTATATAATAGTAAGGTTCGACGATAAAGGATTCGCTTACGTGGCGAACGGGGAAGAAAAGACCGTTGCCGCGCCGAAGCGAAAGAACGTCAAACATCTCGATTCCGGCGGCGATAGGAACCAGGTCATCGGGGACAAGCTCCTTGAAGGAAAGCAAGTCTTCGACAGCGAAATCAAGAGCGCGCTCCGAGTTTACTCGGGCAAATAAGGAGGTCTGTTTTGTCAAAGGACGACGTAATTGAGGTTCAAGGAAAAGTCATTGAAGTGTTGCCTTATCAATCCTACAGAGTAGAGCTTGAGAAGAGCGGCGCGCAGATCATCGCCTATCCCTCGGGAAAGATGCGCATCAAGAGCATCAAGATCATCGAAGGCGATTCGGTAAAAGTGGAGATCAGCCCTTACGATCTGACCAAAGGTCGCATCGTTTGGAGAGATAAGAACTAATGGAGGTTATATTATGAAAGTCAGACCGTCGGTAAAACCTATGTGCGACAAGTGCAAGATCATCAAGCGTCACGGCAAAGTGATGGTGATCTGCTCCAAGAGCAAGAGTCACAAGCAGGTGCAAGGCTAAGAGCATCCTTTATTCGGTCGGGGGCGGCTGGACGATCTCATTCCAAATCACATTTCGTCCTCCCGAACGGGTAAATAAGATACAAAAACAAGATAACACAAACAATAAAATGGAGGTAAATTAATGGCTCGTATTTCCGGTGTAGATTTGCCGAGAGAGAAGAGGCTCGAGATCGGGTTGACCTATATCTTCGGAATAGGTCTCGCGACTTCGCGCAAGATCTTGGCAGAGACAGGGATCAGCCCTGATATCAGGGTGAAAGATTTGGCAGAGAGCGACGTGGCGAAACTCAGAGATTACATCGAAAAGAATCTTCACGTTGAAGGCGATCTCAAGCGCGAGATCGATATGAACATCAAGAGACTGCGCGAGATCGGCTGCTATCGCGGCGTCCGTCACAGAAAGGGACTGCCGGTCAGAGGGCAAAGCAGCAAGAGGAACGCTCGTACCCGCAAAGGTCCGAAGCGCACCGTCGGCCGTTCTAAGAAATAAGGAGGGCTATCGTTATGGCAGTTAAGAAAGGTGTTACCAAAAAGCGTAAGGACATTATCCGCGTTGACAGAGGTCAAGCGCACATTCAATGTTCCTTCAATAATACGATCGTTACGATCACCGACACGCGGGGCAATGCGATCAGCGCGTCCAGTTCGGGCAAGCTCGGACTGCGCGGCAGCAAGAAGAGCACTCCCTATGCGGCGCAGATGGTCATGGAAGATGCCGCCAAGGCGGCGAAAGAACACGGCTTGAAGTCCGTGGACGTCTTCGTCAAGGGCCCTGGTCAAGGCAGAGAGTCCGCCGTGCGCGCTCTCCAAAACGCGGACATCGCGGTCACGTCTATCTTGGACGTTTCGCCCATCCCGCACAACGGTTGCCGTCCGCCCAAGCGTAGAAGACTGTAGGAGGTAGAAAAATGGCTAAATATACAGGACCCGATTGTCGCCTGTGCAGAAGAGAGGGCGAAAAATTGTACCTCAAGGGCGCGAGATGCTACAACATCGCCGCCGACGGCACGCAAGGCAGAAACCTTTGCCCCTTGGACAAAGGTCGCAAGAATCCTCCCGGCCCCGCGAAGACCGGCAGGAGAAAGATCTCGGATTACGCGCTCCAGCTGCGTGAAAAGCAGAAGACCAAGAGAGCGTACGGACTTTTGGAAAAGCAGTTCCGTATGTATCATAGGAAAGCGGAGCGTATGAAGGGCATTACCGGTGAAAATATGTTGATCCTGCTTGAGCGCAGGCTCGACAACGTGGTGTATCGTCTCGGCATCGGCGACAGCAGAGCGCAGGCGAGACAGATCGTCAACCACGGACACGTCACCGTGAATGGCAAGAACGTTAATATTCCCTCTTATCTCGTTTCCCCCGGCGACGTGATCGCGGTCAAGGAAAGTAAGCAGGGCAAAAAACTGTTTGAGTCGGTAAAGGAAGTCGGCGCGAAGACCGACGTCCCTCAATGGCTGGAGTTTGACAAGACCACCCTTTCGGGCAAGGTGCTTGAATTGCCGAAGCGCGAGGATATCGACCTCAGAATCAAGGAGCACATGATCGTAGAGTTGTACTCCAAGTAAGACAAGGAGGAATATTATGAATATTAAAATCAAGGCACCGCAAATCACCGTTACGGAAAACGCGGACGGATCCGTCGCGACCATCACCGTCGAACCGTTGGAGAAAGGTCTCGGTACCACGCTCGGCAACGCTATGCGCAGGATGCTGCTGTCCGACCTTCCCGGTGCGGCGGCCGTCGGCGTGAAGATCGAGGGCGTGATGCACGAGTTCTCCACGATCCCGAACGTCGTCGAGGACGTGGTGGACATCATTCTGAATATCAAGGGTCTCGCCTTTATGGAGAAGAGCCCCTTGGAGGATGGCGAAAGAGCGGTCGTTCGCATTCGCAAGAGCGAGCCGGGCGAAGTGACCGGTAAGGATATCGAATGCGGTCTGAGCCTCGCGGTCGTGAACGAAGATCATCATATCTGCACGATCAACGAAGGCGGTTCTCTCGATATGGAGATCACCGTGATGAGCGGCAGAGGCTACGTCGGCGCGGATAAGAACAAGATCCCCGATCAACCGATCGGCTACATTCCCGTCGACAGCATCTTCACCCCCGTCCTTTCCGCTAGCTATGCGGTGGAAGACGCTCGTGTTGGGCAGGACATCAACTACGACAGACTCGTGCTGAACGTCAAGACGAACGGCACCACCTCTGCGAAGAAGACCCTCTCTCTCGCTGCGGCGATCCTGGATAAGCACGCTACGCTCTTCATCAATCTCTGCGAAGACGTGCCCAAGATGGACATTATGCAGAATGACGAACCCGATCCCGCCGCGACCCATCTCGAGACGCCGATCGAGCAGCTTGACCTGTCCGTTCGTTCGTACAATTGCCTGAAGAGAGCGGGCATCCACGTGGTGCGTGAATTGATAGAGAAATCCGAGGCGGAAATGTTGAAAGTGCGTAACCTCGGTCAGAAGTCGCTGGACGAAGTGAAGAAGAAGCTCGAAGAGCTCGGTCTCGCTCTCCGCAATAACGACGAACAATAGGGAGGCAGAAAATGAATAGAAGAAAATTGGGAAGACGCGCAGACCAGCGCGTGGCATTGCTGAAAGGACAGGTCTCTGCGCTGTTGTGGTACGGCAAGATCGAGACCACGTTCGATCGCGCGAAGGAGATCAGCCGCTTGGCGGACAAGTATATCACCATCGCGATCAAGGCGTATGACGACACCGTTACCGTCACGAAGGAGAAGGTGAACCTGAAGAACGAGAAGGTCGCCCTGACCTTCACCAACGACGGTCCGAAGAAGCTCGCCGCAAGGCGTAAGCTCATGGCGTCGCTCTACGATCTCCAAGAGATCAAGGGCGAGAACGAGAGCAAGAGCGCTTATGCCGCGAGGACCAAGGATTTGAAGCATCCTTTGATCGAGAAGCTCTTTAACGAGTATGCTCCTCGCTACAAGGAGCGCAACGACAAGCAGACCCAGGGGGGCGGCTATACCCGCATTCTCCGTTTGGGGCAGCGTAGGGGTGATGCCGCCGAAATGGCAATCATCGAGCTCGTATAAGCGCACATCTGCTTTGTTTCTGACAAAACAACACCGCAGTTACGTACAAGAAGTACGCGCCTGCGGTGTTTTTTTGTCGAGCCGCGCATCTGCACGCTTCTCCGAGCTCGATGTCGTTTTGTTTTGGAGCATTCGTATTTGCCCATTCTCCGAGCTCTTTTATCGAGCTCGTATAAACGCGCATTGACTTTGTTCCAACTCATAATCCCGCAGTTACGTACGACAAGTACGCGCCTATACCCCACAATGTTTTCAATATAGCGGGGACCCCAATGGCGCGTTCGCGCCTGCGTGATTTTTTCGTTGCGCCTCGTCGCTACGTACTTCTCCGAGCAAGATTTTTGACGCATTGCCTGCAATCGTCAAGGTTGCGTGCGTTAGCACTAGAGCGAGCGAAGACGAGCGTCTATCTTATTAATGTGGAAAGTGGAAAGTGGAAAGTGGAATTGTGGGTCGCTTCGCTCCGAATAATACACCCTTTCCAAACGCAAAACGGAGCCGGAACAAAAAAGCAGATGCGCGTATATCTCATCTGCTTTTTTGAAATCGCAAAGATTCGGTTGTGTTTCTCAGCCGCCCAAAGCGCTCATGCCGAAGAACAGCAGGGTGGAAATGACGGTTACGAGCAGCATCACGATCGCAAGGGCGAAGAAGACGGTGAAGAGGACGTTTTCCCACTTCTTGTCCGACTTGCCGCGGAGCCTCTTGAATAGGATGATCGTAACGATATTCGCAGGCAGTTGCGCGACCGCGAAGATCAGGGTGTAGATCAAGCCGAAGATATAGGCGAAGATCGCCGCGAAGGCTTCGCCGAGGTTATCGATCGACTCCATCAGCGGCAGATAGAGGAAGGTGAACGCAAGATACTCGTACAGCGCGAAGATTCCCGCCGTTATGATAAAGAAGATGAACGCCGCGATTTTGGTGCCGGTGCGATAGCTTTTGTTGCCACTGCCCTTGGCGACTAGTCTGCCCGCGGTCGGCGCGGGGGTTCCCGCGTCCGTTTCGGGTGCGGGTTCGCTCGCAGGTTCGTTTGCGGGTTCGACCTTGGCGTCGTTTTCGATCGGTTTTTCGGCAGGCGGATCGGTCGGTTCCGTCGATTCGGCGGGAGAGACCTCTTCCTTGCTTTCGTTGTCCGTTATGTCATCGTAAAAAGTCATAATAATACTCCTTTTCCCTATGTGTTATTATTGTAGCAGATTATTCCCGAAAAGGCAAGTCCCGCGAAAACGTATCAAATTGTCATAAAGATGAATGCGTTGAGGTAAGGCTCGCTTGACAAAAAATAAAAATGTCCGAAAAATAGGAAGTTTTTCCCAACTGTCCAATTATTAAGAATTCTTAATATTTCTTAATTTGCCGCAATTATATGATATAATGAATAAACGAAAGGGTATGTCCTTTTCTCTGTTGCACCGAAATTATCGCAAAAATGCGCATTTTTTCGAGGAAAAACGAGGAGAGGGTCGCTCGATCGATAGGCAAGTGCGATGCATAAAGTGCGCCAACGCCATTCTTTTGGCGTTTACGGCGGACTTTTATGACCGACAACGGGAGGTTATTTTGGCTATCAAATGGCGCTTTGGCAAGAAGAAGGATGAAGACGTCGTCGAGGGGAAACCCGAGATCGCGGAAGAGTCCTTAAACGGCGCAACGGAAAGCATAGACCCCGAGACCGTGAAAGAGGAAGCCCCTCTCACGGATTCTTCCGTTGAAACCACGACGGAAGTCGCGCCCGAAGAGAGCCCTGCCGAGCAGGCGGAACCGGTGACGGAGGAGAGCCCCGTCGCCCCTGTTTCCGTGTCTGCGGAAGAGCCTATCGATGACGCTATGGAAGAAGCCCCCGCGAACGACGAGCCGAGCGCGGACCCCGTCGTCGAAGAAGTCGTTGAGCCCGCGTCGCCCGAGGCGCCTGTCGAAGAGACCGTAGCGCCCGCCGAAGAGGCTGCTGCCGAACCCGTATCCGTCGAAGAGCCGAGCGAAAGTGCCGAAGCGGAGCCCGCAACGGAAGGAACCGAGCCGTCCGTGGACGAGATCGCCGCGGCGATCGTTGCCGACGACGATTGGGCGGGACCCGTCGTGCCGCAAGAGCCCACACCCGCCGAGCCCGCGCCCGCAGAATCCGTCGAGCCTGCCGAGGGGGAAGAAGCGCCCTTCGTGATGGACGAAGAGTATCTCCGCGCATTCCAAGAGGAAGGCGAGTTGGACGACTACGTCTACGGTGAGGATTTCGCCGCGCGCCAAGAGCTCCTCGAGAAGATCAAAGACAACGCGGAGACCCTCGCGGAAGAGGGCACCGAGCTGCTTGAGCAGAAAGAGAAAGAAAAGGAAGAGAAGAAGAACAAGGAGCCGGTCTACAACGAGAAGGGCGAACTCCTGGACGACGACGGCAAGGCGATCTTAAAGCGCAGTTTGGAGAACAAGCTGATCCTTGCGGATACCCGTGAACGTCGTTATTACAACAAGCTGAAGAACGAACTGCTCGCCTACGAGGGCGTGAAGGCGGAGATGCAGAGCGCGACCGAGGTGTTCCGTCGCGGCAAAGAAACCGTCGCCCGCGTGTCCATCGCCGGATTTACGCGCATTTATTTCGCGCTGAACCCCGAGGAGTTCGACGTAGAAAGGTACAAACAGGCGGATAAGACCGCGGTGGATTTCGAAGACGCGAAGATGCTGATCCGCGTGCGCAACGACGACGAATTCGCGATCGCGACCGAGTTGCTTGCGATCATGATGGGCGCGCTCGGCGTAAACCGTTTGGAGAATCCTGTGTCGGAAGATTATCTGCCCGCTTTCCCGCGTCGTGAGGACGCCGTCCTCGACAAGAAGGGCAAGATGCTCGCCTTCGAGGAGAAGGACGAACAAGCGCTCTTGCGCGAGAAGCGCGCCGAGGAGCGCAGAGCGGCGGGTCTGTCCGAAGAGCCCGAGCCCGAGGTCGTGGAAGAAGAGGTGAAAGAAGAGCCTCTCGTGATCCTGCCCTTGACGCTCGACAACAAGCTCCACCAGACCACCAATACGATCAAACTCCTATACAGCAAGCTCAAGAACGAGATCCTCTCGTACAAGGGCACGCGTGCGGAGATGACCGTCAAGAACGAGAACTTTAAGCTGCAAAAGAGGATCATCGCCAGGATGACCGTCGTCGGCGACTGCGTCAGGCTTTACCTTGCGCTGGATCCCGCAGACTATTCGACCAAGAAGTATAAACACAAGGACGCTTTCGATCAGCCCGGCTACGAAGGCACCCTTTTGATGATGAAGATCGCGACCGAGAAGGATCGCCAACTCGCCCTAAAACTGATCGACGAATTGGTCAAGAAGTATTCTCTCGAACGCAACAAGCGCTATGCGTACGTCCCCTACGCGGAGAAGTATCCGTACATTAAAAACGGCGTCTTCAAGGGCGAAGAGGATAAGCCGCGCGTCGCGCACGAAGGCGACGAGTACGTAGATATTTACGGCGAATTGACCGAGCATCTGCGCTCGCAGATGGGGCTCAAGGACGCCTGGGGCGTGCCGAAGGGATATTCCGCCGAAGACGGCTTGACCGCGCGCGACCTATTGGAACTGCAACGCAGCAAGGCGAAGACGATGAACGCGGGCGTGGCGCTCGCCTCTCCGATCGTCTATTTCTACGACGCGGCGATCAACGAGGACGGCGCGGTGCAGTACCTCAACGTGCAGCAGGTCCTGAACGACAAGTTCCTCGGCAAGATGATCCCGCAGGAGTATTTCGCGATGGCGGAGAGCAGCACCCGTATCGAGGAGTTGAACTTCTTTGCTCTCGACGAGATCGTCAAGAATTGCAACGAGAATCCCGACGTGCGGTTCGCGACCAAGATCAGCTGCCGCTTATTGCTGAAGCAGGAGACCTTGACCAAGCTCGTGGACAGAATGAAGACCGAACACGGCAATTTGATCCTGGCTTTTGACTGCGCGATGCTCGAGGCGGTCGGCTTTGTGGGTATCAGCGCGATCAACACGCTGAAATCACAAGGCGCGCTGATCATGATAGATAATGCGGAGAGCGCGAGCATGCGCGTGCTCACGGAATACGATTTCGATTATTTGAGATTGGACGCGAGGTACTACGACGGCAACAGCGAGAAGCGTCTTGCCCATCTCGATATGATAACGGGCTATGCCGACGTGCAGAATATCGTGACGACTTCCATCAACTGCGAGCATAAGGAAGACGCTCGTATTTTGCTCGATCACGGCGTAAAGGTAATACAGGGCGATGCGGTTGCGCGCCCGATGCGACTGATCAATCTGGCGCTGACCAACATAAAGCCGGTGCCTAAGGTGAAGAAAGATGGCGAAGCAAGGTGATAATATAGACAAGGTCTCGGCGGAGCAGATCCAAGAGGAACTCCGCAAAGAGAACGAATATATCATCAAGAACAAGCGGGTGCGTAGGCAGTCGCGCAGGAGAACGCTCATCATCATCCTGCTCCTTTTCCTATTGATCGTTTCTTTGCTTGCGGGCATTACCTATGCGATCATGCAGTTCGTGGACGAGAGCAACTTCCGCGTTTCGGTCTCGCACACCGGCACGGCGTGGCTGTCTTTGTCCAAGGACTACGACTTTACCAATCCGACCAGCGTGCTCGACGTTTCGGCGCCGAAGAATATGGACAACAGCACGCTTTGCAACTATTTGGATCACAAATTGTTGGACATCTATTCCACGGACGGCGTGTATAAGGGAGAAGGCACGGAGGACTATTTCATCGCGACCTCGTTCTTCCTTAAAAACACCGGAAACGAAGCGATCTCCTATCGCGAGATCATCACGCTCGATCGCGCGATGAAGGGAATGGAAAAGGCGATCCGCATTCTCGTGATCAAGGATGTCGAACCGCCTGACGACGAGAATTACGGCGAGATCAGCGTCTACGCCGCGCCGAAGTGCGACGCCGAAGGCAACACCTTGACGGACGAGCAAGGCAATCCCATCTTGGAAGAAGTGGTGCCGCCCGGCGGCATGCTCACCGCGTATAAGCCGCAGGGAATGATCGATTACGAGAAGTTCGAATTCGATCCCGCGGATATTCGCGAAGACGGCGTTTGGATGACCAAGGCGTTCCTGGGCGACGGTTACGTCGTGAACAGCGAACTCTATCCGCTGAACGTCGGAGAAGTTATCAAATATACCATCGTTATCTGGCTCGAAGGACAAGACCCGCAATGTGTCGACGATATCCTCGGCGGACAGGTGAAGCTTGCCGTAGAATTCGCAACAGGTTCGATGTAAGGGAGAAAAAAATGGAAGAGAAAGAACAATTGAAAGCAGAAACCGCTCTGCCGACCGAAGATGTCACGGAAACGTCCTCGACGGCCGTCGAAGCACCCGTGGCGGACGCCTCGACGGAGCAGAAGGGGGCAAATGACAAAAAAGGCGACAAGCCGATGACCAAGAAAAAGAAGATCTTGAACGGTATTCTTTTGGGCGTGCAGATCTTGCTCGTCGTGGTCGCTCTCATTCTGACCATTGCGATGATCATGAACCCGAAGCAGGGCGAAGTGTCCTCCGCGGGATTAAAGCTCCTGCCCGTTTTGTCCGATTCTATGGATGGCGAGAGGGAGATCGACGGCGTGGTCTACAAAGGATTCCCCGCCGGCGCGCTCGTGTTTGCGACGGGCCCGCACGCAGAGGACGACTATGAAGTCGGCGACGTCATCACTTTCGAGTTTATGAAGGACGGCGAACGCGAGCTCAACACCCACAGAATCGTGAAGGTTGAGATCGTGGACGGCGTACGCAAGTATAGGACGCAGGGTGACAATCCCAACGCGCCGCTCGATAGTACGTTGAAAGTCGCGGGCAGCGTGCAGGCGGTCTACTCGTTCCATATCAACAAGTTGGGATACGCCTTGACTTGGGTGCGTAGCGGTTACAACTTCATTTACGTGATCATCATCCCGCTCGGACTGTTGTTGCTTTACAACATCTATTTGGTCGCGCAGATCGTGATCGAGGGCAGGATGAAGAAGGCCAACGCGGTGGCGGCGGAACAAGCCAAGCAGGCGGCGCTCGCTTCGATCGACGAAGAGGAGATCAAGAGGAGAGCGATTGAGGAGTATCTGAAGAGCCAAGCGGCGGCGAAAGACGATACGCCGCACGACGGAGAATCGGAATAGGGAGATCCCTGCGCGCGGGATCGGGTCGGGCGTATTCGCCCCTCACGAAAAAGGGAGAAAGGATAGGTACGAACTATGTTTACGGAGTTTATCAGAGATTTTTTGCAGGTATTCTTCTTCGGCTTCCTCGGGCTACTCTATACGCAACCGAGCGGCATAAGCGGTAAGACCTACTACGGCGGCGTGATCGGCGCGCTGCGCCAGCTCTTTGCGGTCGACCAGTACATGGAGGTCGTCGCGCATTACAAGGCGCTGGAAGGTGCGTCGCAGATGAGCACCGGACAATGGATCGGCGCGTGGGCGATCGTGATCCTCGTGATGCTTGCTCTGCTTGCCGTTTTGATCGTCGGCATTTATTTCTTGGTTCGTTTCTTTAAAAGGCTCTTCGGCAGCCGCGTCCTCAACCAGGACCTCGTCGACGAGATCGGCAACTTGAAGAATCAAATCGTCAAACTCACGCGCGAAAAGGACCGCATCCTCGGTCTCAAGATCGGCTATCAAGGCTACGACGTCTTGGAAGGCAACGAAGGCGAAGATACTTCGAGCCAGAAGAAAGAGGGCGAGAGCCGTTTCTACAAGCTGACCGAAGTTGACGTGACCTATGCGGAAGAAGGCTCGCAACGCCATACCGAGTTCAACAAGGAAGTCTCGCTCGAGGAGATCTGCGACACCTTCCGAAACTACGCGGCGAACAACCCGCAGAGACCGTGGCGTAAACTGTATTACGAACCAAAGATCATACGATTGTTCTTCGCCAGTTTGGCTACGACGCGCCTCATTATCCTGCAGGGTATTTCCGGTACAGGTAAAACGTCACTTCCCGAATGTATCGGACACTTTATCGACAACCCGACGACCATCGCGTCCGTGCAGCCGTCCTGGCGTGACAGAACCGAAATCTTCGGATACTTCAACGAATTTACCAAGAGGTTCAACGAGACCGAGGTGTTGAAGGCGATGTACGACGCGACTTACAACGAAGACGTGTATTTGACCGTCCTCGACGAAATGAACATCGCTCGTGTCGAGTACTACTTCGCGGAAATGCTCTCCATTCTCGAAATGCCGAGCCGCGACCAGTGGATCGTTGACCTCGTCCCGAGCGGATGGCCGTCCGACCCGAAGCACGTTGAAAAAGGTCGTTTCCGTCTTCCCGAAAATATGTGGTTCGTCGGCACGGCGAACAACGACGACTCGACGTTCGCAATCTCCGATAAGGTTTACGACCGTGGTATGCCGATCAACATCAACAGCAAGGCAAAGCCGTTCGAC
>JAFZZX010000142.1 GCA_017615515.1 Clostridia bacterium | reverse complement strand
TAAAGAACCGCCAAACTCCCGAAAAACACCAGGATCCATCCCCATGTCCTTTTCATTTTACCACCTCCGCAATAATAATACAATATCCCTTGTACCGAAAAAGGGACGGGCTATGTGTTACCTTATTATCACGGAGGAAAACGCGATGAAAGAGATCAGATTACGTAAAGAGGAGAATGGTGCAGTTGCGAGGAACAACAAAAGGCGACGAATGAGCGTATCCTATCCCAGCCAAGCGGGCGCGGAGAAGGCGGTAGAGACGAACGCTCACCGATAAAACTCCAAGCGAGCGAGGAGAGTGGTGCGAAGACGAACGCTCACCAAAAAGGCGAGTAGGAGCGTACTTAATCGTACGTGACTACTCGCCTTTGCAGGTGTAGTGAAGTATTCGTGCCGCTATCCGCGCTCGCTTAATATTCGGCGTTTTTGACCGTACGGGGGAAGGGAAGCACATCGCGGATATTGGAGATGCCCGTCACGTACATCACGAGGCGCTCGAACCCGATGCCGAAACCGCTGTGCTTGGTGCCGCCGTAAATCCTGAGGTTGCGGTACCACCAATAGTCCTCCTGCTTGAGACCGAGCTCCGCCATGCGCTTGTCCAGCATATCAAGGCGCTCTTCCCTCTGGCTGCCGCCGACGAGTTCGCCGATGCCGGGCACCAGGAGATCCATCGCCGCGACGGTCTTATTGTCGTCGTTCATACGCATATAGAACGCCTTGATGTCCTTCGGGTAGTCGGTGAGGAAGATCGGGCGCTTGAAATGCTTCTCGGTCAAATAGCGCTCGTGCTCGGACTGCAGATCGCATCCCCACTAGACGGGATAGTCGAACTTCTCGCCGCAATTCTGCAAGATCTCGATCGCGTCGGTGTACTTGACCTCCTTGAACTTCAGGTCGAGCATCTTATTCAGGCGGTTCACGAGATCCTTGTCCACAAACTTATTCAAAAAGTCGATGTCCTGTTTGCAACGCTCCATCGTATAGCGCACCGAGAACTTCAAGAGGTCCTCGACAAGCGCCATATTGTCCTTGAGGTCGGCAAAGGCGATCTCCGGCTCGATCATCCAAAACTCGGCGGCGTGGCGGCTGGTATTGCTGTTCTCCGCGCGGAAGGTCGGTCCGAAAGTATAGACGTTGCTGAACGCCATACAGAACGTCTCGACGTTGAGCTGACCGCTGACGGTCAGGTTCGCCTTCTTGCCGAAGAAGTCCTTGGTATAGTCGATCTCGCCCGCCTCGGTCAGCGGGGGAGCAGCCATATCGAGGGTCGTGATCTGGAACATTTCGCCCGCGCCTTCGCAGTCGCTCGCGGTCACGATCGGGGTATGGACGTAGATGAAGTTATGGTCGGCGAAATAACGATGGATCGCCTGCGCCAGCACGCTCCTGATGCGGAAAACCGCGTTGAAGGTATTGGTGCGGGGGCGCAGATACGCCTGTTCGCGCAGGTATTCGAGGGACGCCGCTTTCTTTTGGATCGGGAAGTCGGGGGTGGACGTGCCTTCGACCGTGATCTCGGTCGCGAGCAACTCAAAGGGTTGCTTCGCCTCGGGGGTCGGGACGAAAGTGCCCTTTACGCGCACGGCGGCGCCGACGTTTTGATGCACGACCTCGTCGTAATTGGCGAGGTTTTCGCGCTCGGCGACGACCTGCAACTTGTTAAAGCAAGTGCCGTCCGACAGCTCGATGAACTTGTCGTTGCGAATGGTCTTGATCCAGCCGCAGACCGCGATCTCGGTGCCCTCTTCGGGGGCGTTTTCGAATAGTTCTTTGATAAAGGTTCTTTTCATAGATGTCTCCTTTTCCGTATATAGTAACACATCTTTCTCCCGCGCGCAAAAGATTTTACTCGGTAAAGGGAACGAAGGTCAGACCGATCGCCTCGTCGACGGGGACGGAGAACACGATGCCCCTGCCGGGAGAGTCCAGTCCGAACTCACGAGCGAGAGCGCGCATAAGGTCTGCACGGATCTCCTCCTTGACGAGGATCAAGACGACTTCCTTCTCCTCTTGGAGCGACATCGCGAAGAACTTTTGCGCCTTTTCGCCGCCCGTGCCGCGACCCGAAAGGATCGTGCCGCCCGTCGCACCGTTCGCGCGAGCGACGTCCATCAGGGTCTCGGAAAAGCCCTTGTTCACGATCACGACGACCATACTGCATTTGATTTCGTTGTTTTCCATCAGTCTACCTCCGTTTTGTCGGTGAAATAGTCCAGCACGCGCTTATCCGCGATGCTCTGTATGCGGAGCGTGAACGCCACGCCGCCGCCCTTGCCGATCTTGAACTCCTCTTCGAGAACGCCGCGCGCGTTCATCAGTTGCGTCTCATCCAGCATCAACGCGACGAGATCCTTCTCGATATTGCCGATGCCGAGCAGGTTCATCCAATGCTGTTTCGCGGTGCCTCGTCCGAGCATGGTCATAAAGCCGAAGACGTCGCCGGCGAGGCGCTCGTTGATTCGGTCGCCTTTGCCGCGCTCGGCGATCACCAATAACAGATAGAGCTTAACTTTCTTTTCCAAAAGAATACCTCCTTATAGGTCGATAACCTCGATCTCGTCCGTCGCGGGGACGGGGGTGGGAACGGGAGCGTCGACGGGTGTGGGTGCGGAAACGGGGGTCTCCGCGGGAGCGGGGGGAACGACGGGCACTCTCTGCAAGCGACGCGCCGCCAGTTTTGCATTCAAAGCAGACAACAAACCGAGGGCTTGCAAGACGATGAGTGGGGTCATTGCGACCATCGCGACAAGTCCGTAGGCGAAGCGCATCACCCCTTGCTCGCCGTTGATCGCAATGCAAGCGCCCGTCGCAAGCGGCAAGAGGAAAGTTGCGGTCATCGGGCCGCTCGCCACGCCGCCGCTGTCGAACGCGATCGCCGTATAGGTCTTGGGGGTAAAAAGCGCAAGGATCGCCGCGAGGGCGTAGCCGGGCAGGATCAACCACCAGATCGTGAAGTTGAAGACGACGCGGAGCATCGACAGTCCGACCGAGATCGCAACGCCGAACATCATCGTCAGCATCACGCGATTTTTCTTGATCGTGCCGCCGCTGATCTTCTCGATCTGTTCGTTGAGAACGTGGACGGCGGGCTCCGCCGCGACGATCATAAAGCCGATCAAAAAGCCGAGCGGGACGAGGGTATAGGGATAGTTCGTGCCGAGCGCAAGTCCGATCGCCCTGCCCGCCGCGCTGAATCCCGCGTGCGCGCCCGTCATAAAGATCACAAGTCCGAAATAGGTATAAAGAAGTCCGAAAACGATCCGCCAAAAGGTTTGGATCGGCATATTCCTGTTCGCGGTGAAACGGAAGATCAGGAAGAAGGCGGCGATGGGTCCGATCGAAATCGCCACGTCTTTCATTTGATCGAGGAAGGTCAATCCGAACACGCGGAAGAATCCGCCCGTGATCTCCTCGGACGTGGGCACGATCTTCGTAACGTCGATGAAAAAGCCGAGAAGCATCACGCTGATGATCGGGCCGACCGAAGCGAGCGCGACGAAGCCGAAACTCTCGTCCGAACCCGACTTGCCGCCGATATTCGCCACGCCGAGCCCCATCGCGATGATGAACGGCACGGTCATCGGGCCCGTCGTCACGCCGCCGCTGTCGAAAGCAAGGGGCAGGAACGCCTCTTTGCCGAGGAGCGTCAGCGCCAAAGCGAGCGCGAAAACCACACCGTAGGATATTAAGAGCAACAGTCTCAGGGAAATGCCGAAGATCACGCGGAGCATCGAGAGGGCAAGAAAGATGCCCACGCCGACCGCCACGAGAGAGATCAAAAGCCATTTATTGATATGCGCCGCAAGCCCCGCCGCCAGCACGGATAGGTCGGGCTCCGCCACCGTGATGATCGCCCCGATCAGGATCGAGACCACGATGATGACGGTCAGGTTGCGGGTCTTGGTCGTCGCGCTGCCGACCAGTTCCCCGATCGGGATCATCGCCGCGTCCGCTCCGATCGCAAAGAGGCTCATACCCCCAATCACAAGCACGCACCCGACGAGGAACGCGATGATCGCCCCGCCTTCCATCGGCGCCAACGTCAAAGAAAGAACCACGACGATCGCCGCGATCGGCAATACCGAAATAAGACTTTCCTTGATCTTGGACCAAACCACAAAAAGGCTCCTTCCGCGTCCCCGCGCTATTTATTAATTATACCACGCCCCGCGCGGGTGTGTAAAGGGGACGCTCGCAACAAGAAACAGGGTCTCAAACTCAAAAAAATGTGTAACTTTACACAAATCAGGAACTACGGGGCGCCGGCGGGGTTTTAATGCGTAATTCGGAACTTCGTCTAATGCGGAATTCGGAATGCGGAATGCGGAATTGCGGGTCGCGTTGCTCCGAATCATCCTTTTTCCATTCTACCCCATCCTCTTATCGGAGCGGAGATGGGCTGCGAAGCGAATAGCCATTGCGAACAAAAGAAAGCAAGGGCATCGCGAACGAGCCTATGAACGCTACGACAGAGCGCGAACGAAACAGTGTTTCGGAGCGAGGCAAGCGAGAAAGCGCAGAGAATTGCATTAGAAAAGCGCATCACGCTTTTCGGCAATGATGCGCTTTAACTCGCGCGCAGGGCGCGTACTCCTCGTATTTCTACAGCGGGCGAGGAGAGTGGTGCAAAGACAAACGCTCATCAAAAAGGCGGGTAGGCACGTACTCCTTGCTCTTTTCGTAACGGACGAAGAGAGTGGTGCTTAGACGAGGCGCAAAGAAAAAATCCCGCAGGCGCGTACTCCTTGTACGTAACTGCGGGATTTTGAGTTGGAACAAAGTATAAGCGCCGCTATGTTCGTCCGTTATTTTTTGTCGGGTTTCATCGTCGGGAAGAGAAGCACATCGCGGATCGAGCGCGAATCGGTCAGGAACATCACCATGCGGTCGATGCCGATGCCGAGACCGCCCGTCGGGGGCATGCCGTACTCGAGCGCCGTGCAGAAATCCTCGTCGTAAGGTTGCGCCTCTTCGTCACCCTGCGCTTTCGCCGCCATCTGCGCCTCAAAACGCTTGCGCTGGTCGATCGGATCGTTGAGCTCGCTGAAGGCGTTGCCGCCCTCGGACGCAAAGATAAAGAACTCGAAACGCTCGGTCAAGCGCGGATCGGAAGGCTTCCTCTTCGCGAGCGGACTAACCTCGACGGGATAATCGGTGATGAAGACCGGTCCCATCAGCTTCTCCTCGACGAAAGCGTCGAAGATATTATAAAGAGCGTTGCCCCACGAGGTATCCGCGGGCATATCGAGACCCATCTTATTACCGCGTTCGATCAAGGTCGCGAGGTCGTCGTTATCGAAGTCCATACCCGTGTGCTTCTTGACCGCCTCGACCATCGTCAGGCGCTCCCACGGGGTCTGCAGGTGGAGTTCCTGCCCCTGGTAGGTGATGTCGAGCGAGCCGTTCACCTTCATCGCCGCCGCGGTATAGAGTTCCTCGGTGATAGCCATCATCTCGTGATAGTCGACGTAGGCTTGGTAGAGCTCGATGGTCGTGAACTCGGGATTGTGCTTGGTGTCCATGCCCTCGTTGCGGAACTGTCTGCCGATCTCATAGACCTTCTCGAATCCGCCTACAATGCACCTTTTCAGGTGGAGTTCGGTCGCGATACGCATATACATATCGATGTCGAGCGTGTTGTGATGGGTCACGAAAGGACGGGCGTTCGCGCCGCCCGCAAGGGTATTCAAGACGGGAGTCTCCACCTCGATGAAGCCCTTTTTGTCGAGGACTTCGCGGATCGTGGAAATGATCTTGCTCCGCTTGATAAAGACCTCTTTGACCTCGGGATTCGCGATCAAGTCGACGTAACGCTGACGATAGCGAAGATCGGTATCCTGCAAACCGTGGAACTTCTCGGGGAGAGGCAGGAGCGATTTCGAGAGCAACTTGTACTTCTCCGCGTGGACGCTGATCTCGCCGGTCTGCGTGCGGAACACCTTGCCTTTCACGCCGATAATGTCGCCGATGTCGAGTTGCTTGAACGCCATATATTCGTTTTCGCCGATGTCGTCGCGACGAACGTAGATCTGGATCTTGCCTTCGCCGTCCAAAAGGTGCGCGAAACTCGCCTTGCCCATAATGCGACGGGAAACGAGACGTCCCGCGATCGAGACCTCCGTCCCGTCCAGGGCGTCCGCATTCGCCTTGATCTCGGCAGAGTCGTGCGTCTTGTCGTATTTGACCTCGGTGAAAGGGTCTTGCCCTGCGCCGACGAGCGCGGCAAGCTTCTGCATTCTGACCTGCTTCGCTTCGGATATATTCTCTGTGGTAACTACTTCTTCTGCCATATTTCCTCCGAAATAGCCGCGGAACGCGAGGGGCGCTCCGTGGAAAAAATACGCATTCGCTGTGAGGCGAATGCGTGAATGTTACTTG
>JAFZZX010000141.1 GCA_017615515.1 Clostridia bacterium | reverse complement strand
GTTGGATTACGCGCCTGCGGGATTTTTTCGTATCGGGGTCCCCGAGAAATCGCAGATTTCTTGGGATGAATTAGCGCTCGTCTCTACCGCCTTTTCCGCGCTGCCAATACCCCAAATAATTTGCAATTATTCGCGGACCCCGACGGCAGCGCCGCGCTCGCTTGTTTTGAAATGCTATGCATATCTTTCGGAGCGAATAGTCGCGTTGGGAGTATTGCGGCGAAGTGACCCACAATTCCTTATTCCTAATTAATAATTCCTAATTAAAAAAGACGCTTGACCTTTCTTTTTGTTGTGTTTATAATAAGATTTGCGAATGAGTCGCAAATTCGGAGGAGTATGAGAGCGTACAAGACGGAGCAGAGAGCGCGCATATTGAGTTATCTCGAGAGTCGGCACGACGCTTGTTTGACCGCGGCGGAGATCGCGGCGGCGCTTTTCCCGTCCGTCAGCAAGAGCGCGGTGTATCGCAACCTTGCCGACCTTGAGGCAGAGGGTAAGGTGGTTCGCGTGACCCTTGCGGGAGATCGCTCGGTCGGTTATCGGTTCCAGTCAGGCGCGCATTGCGCGGGCAAAATCCATATTTCCTGCGTGCGTTGCGGCAAGACCGAGCACGTTTCGTCCGATGCGGCGGCGTCCTTTGAGCGGGCGCTCCGTGATGCGGACGGTTTCTCTCTCAATAAGGCGGAATGTTTGCTCTACGGCGTGTGCCGTACCTGCCGCGAAGGAGGCGCCAAGTGAAAGTCTCCTCTCGCATTCTGATCCTTCTCTTGATCCTATGCGTGGCGTTCGCTTTCGCCTATACGGCGATCGAGAGCGTACACGACTGTCACGGCGAGGATTGTCCGATCTGTCGGATCATCGCGCTCTTGACCGCTTTCCTCGGCGCGGTCGCTTGGCCGGTATTTGTTTTCGCGGGTTTTCTTCGTACGGAGCGGACGCAGGAGCCGCGCCGCGTTTCCGCGCGTTCCGTCACCCCCGTCGCACTCAAAGTGAAATTGTCGAATTGAGCACCTCTTTTCGAGCGTTTTATATTTTTCGTCGCGCGGGATGCGCGCGCGGGCATTTGAAAGGAGGTATTTGAAAATGAATAAGAAGATAGCTTGGATATTACTGATCGCGATCCTCTCCGTCACCCTCTTTACTTGCGTGGGGTGCGGCGTGGGATCGAATGATAAAACGAATATCGTCGTCACGATCTTCCCCGTCTACGACTGGGTGATGAACGTGCTCGGCGACAAGGCGTCGGATTACTCGGTCACGCTCCTATTGGATAGCGGCGCGGACCTTCACAGTTACAACCCGTCGGTCGCGGATATGGTCGCGGTGGCGGGCGCGGATCTCTTCCTCTACGTCGGCGGCGAGTCGGACGAATGGGTCGAGGACGCCTTGAAGAACAAGACGAATGCCGATCTGCGTTCGATGGATCTTTTGGATCTCTTAGGCGACAAGGCGAAGGCGGAAGAGATCGTCGAAGGCATGGAGCACGACGAAGAAGAGGAAGAAGAGGAGGAAGAGGGCGTCGAATACGACGAACACGTTTGGCTTTCTGTCCGCAACGCGGCTTTTTACGTCGATCTGATCGCGAAGGAGATCGCGGCGATCGACAGCGCGAACGCGGATACTTACAAGGCGAATGCGGCGGCGTATATCGCGAGCCTGAATGCTCTCGACACCCGCTACGCTGCGGCGGTGGAGGCGGCACCGCGCGACACGATCCTCTTCGGTGATCGTTTCCCATTCCGCTATATGGTCGAGGACTACGGTATCAAGTATTACGCGGCGTTCGTCGGGTGTTCCGCCGAGACCAACGCGAGCGCGAAGACCTTTGCCTTCCTCGCGAATAAGGCGGACGAGTTGGCTCTCAAGGTGATCTTGAAACTCGAGAGCTCGACTGACGACATCGCGGAGGGGATCAAGAGCCAGACCACAGCGAAGGATCAGAGGATCCTCGTACTCGATTCTCTGCAATCCGCGACGAAAAAGGAGTACGCCGCAGGGCGCACCTACCTCTCGGTGATGGAGAGCAATCTTACCATATTGACGCAGGCGCTTGCCGCCTAAAGGCTAGAGAGCGCAATCGCTTTGCGGCGGAATAAAAGAACGGACATGAAAAAGGAAGGAACTATGGCACAACTTACTTGTAACGATCTGACGCTCGGATACGAGAGCGGAGCGATCCTCGAAGGGCTGTCCTTTTCGGTGGAAGCGGGAGACTATCTCGCGATCGTCGGAGAGAACGGCTCGGGCAAGTCCACCTTGATGAAGACGATCCTCGGACTTTTGAAGCCTTTGAAAGGTGAGATCGTGCGGGGCGAAGGGCTCCGCAAGTACGAGATCGGCTATCTGCCGCAACAGTCTATGGTCCAGCGCGACTTTCCCGCCTCGGTGTGGGAAGTCGTGCTTTCGGGCTGTCTGGCCAAAGAGCGATTTTTCCCCTTCTATACGCGGGCGGACAAAGAGCGCGCGATGACGAACGTCGAGCGCCTCGGCATCACGCCCTTCTTGAAGCGTTCCTATCGCGAACTCTCGGGCGGACAGCAACAGCGCGTCCTCTTGGCGCGCGCTCTCTGTGCGACTGAGAAGATCCTGCTTTTGGACGAACCCGTCTCGGGGCTCGATCCCGTCGTTACGGCGGAGATGTACGAGATCATCAAAGCCTTAAATGACGAAGGGATCACGATCATCATGATCTCGCACGACGTGCAGGCGGCGGTGCGTTACGCGAGCAAGATATTGCATATCGGCAAGTCTCCCTATTTCGGCACGGTCGCGGAATATCTCGCTTCGGAGCGGGGCAAACGCTATCTGTCCGAAGCCGCCGCGGGCGAAGGAGGCGAGGTATGATCGAGTTCTTCCAAAGGATCGGACAATTCCTGCAGTTTTCTTTCGTGCGCTACGCGCTGATCGTGGGCGTGCTGATCGCGCTCTGCTCGTCGCTGCTCGGTGTAACTCTCGTCTTGAAACGCTTTTCCTTCATAGGGGACGGCTTGTCCCACGTCGCGTTCGGCGCGATGGCGGTCGCGGCGGTCGTGGGGCTGACAAATCAAACTTTGATCGTGATGCCGGTCACCGTCCTTTCGGCGATCCTTCTTTTGAG
>JAFZZX010000140.1 GCA_017615515.1 Clostridia bacterium | reverse complement strand
CTCGTAGAGCGTCGCGGGAGAATCGACCTGTTGGATCACACCGACCTTCATGACGACGATGCGGTCGCCCATCGTCATAGCTTCGGTCTGATCGTGCGTGACGTAGATAAAGGTCGTTGCGAGGCGCTTATGCAGTTTCGTGATCTCCGCCCTCATCTGCACGCGCAGTTTTGCATCGAGGTTGGAAAGAGGCTCGTCGAGCAGGAATACGTTGGGCTCACGCACGATCGCACGTCCGAGCGCCACCCTCTGGCGCTGTCCGCCGGAGAGCGCCTTCGGCTTTCTCGCGAGTAGATCGGTGATGCCGAGGATCTCCGCGGCGCGTTTGACCCTCTTTTCGATCTCTTTCGGATTGGTCTTTCTGAGCTTTAATCCGAACGCCATATTTTGGAATACCGTCATATGGGGATAGAGCGCGTAGTTTTGGAAAACCATCGCGATATTTCTGTCCTTCGGCTCGACGTCATTCATCTTGGATCCGCCGATAAAGAGGCTACCCGAGGTGATCTCCTCGAGACCCGCGATCATGCGAAGAGTCGTACTCTTGCCGCATCCCGACGGTCCGACGAAAACCACGAATTCTTTGTCTGCGATCTTCAGGTTAAAGTCGGATACCGCGCGCACACCGCCTTCGTACACCTTATAGATGTTTTCGAGTAACAAATCAGCCATTCTTTTTCTCCTTTTCGTCCGACGGCTTTTCCGCCGACAAACCTTTATTTATATAGTCGGTGTAATACACCGAGTTTATATATCGATCAAACAGCGCGTGACTGTATAGCGTCACGACGAGCACCGTAAAGCCATCTCCCCACAGCGCGAACACCGCCGCGATCCCGATCAAAGACCATGTGGAAATGAAGGTCAGGATGAAGGGGATCCCCATCGTCGCGAGGAAGTACAGTCCCGAGAGCGGGAAATGCATCATCGCGAAAGAGAGTCCGTTTTTCAAGGCGCCGGTAAACTTCAACTCATAGAAATTGTCCGTAGAGAGGAAGTATTCCACCGCCGCATACGCGATCATAAAGATCAGCGTGGTCGTACCGATCCCCAGCCCCTTGATCCAGGTATTCGAGTTGAAGGCGACCACGTAAATGGAAGCGATCTGCCACACGAATACGATCGACCCGAGAACGCACCCGATCAAAAAGCCGCGCAAACCGCCCTTCTTCAATCCCTCGAAGAAGATCTCTTTGATATAACCCGCCTCGTTATGCACTCTCTTTTTCATCACGGCGAACGCGGCGTAACGTCCGACGTAACGGATGCCGAACAGAGGGATCTCGATCAGTCCCATATAGAACGCGATCGAAAAGACGTTCGACGCTTCGCCGTTCGGAGTGCCCGTCAGCGCCAGGATCTCCCACACGAAGCCGAGAGCCAAGGGGATCGAAAAGAGGAACATCAGCACGCTGAGTTCGGCGAGAAGGTAGAAATCGTCCCGAACGACGGTCTTTAGGAGTTCCTTTCTCGTCTTCGGAAGATCCGCGTCGCCTTCCGTTACTTTCAGCCCCTTATATTTGAACATATCACCTCACGAGCCATTCGATGAATCTCAAGGAATGGTCGGTCTCCTTCCCCGCATTCACAGAGGAAGCGGGAGCAAACGCCACGTAGCGTTCCTCACGGAACTTAAAGTAGACGCCGAGCCGCGCCTTCGCCGCGTCGGAAAGATATACGCCATATGCGACGTCATCTTGCACGAACGCCTCGCCGATCCCCGAGATCGGGACGAACGCCCGCTTGCATTCCGTGACGGTCGCGATGCTTTCCGGCACCAGAACGACATCCGATACCGTCATCGCCACGACCGAGTATTTCTGCTCGAAAGCAACGCTGAGCGAAGGATCCGCATAAGATATTTCTACGGATCGAATTTCGTCGAATGCGTCGGCTGCCTCTTTCTCAAAAGCGAAATCACGCACCTCACCCGCAAAGAACAATTCGATCTTTTCGTTCTCCTTGGGCGCATGATAGAGCCCGAACGCCCAGATCCATAGAGCGACGGACAAGATCACGACCACGACGTATTTCACCCATTCCGAGGGCAACCTTTCAAAAAAGCGCTTATTCATCCGCATCACCGATCGACGTGATCACGCCGCACCGTATCTCCAGGAGATAGCGCTTCTCCTTCTCAAAGGAAACCTCGCTTTCGAACACGTGCAATTCGCGTTCGTCGCTGCGGATCAGGAAGTAAACCACCCGCATTTCCAGCCCTTCGACCGTCATCTTGTCCTCTTCTCGCAAGAAGACGCCGTATTCCTTGTCCGTCATAGCGGCGGCGAGCTTGTCGAGCAGCTTAGACCTCTTGCTCACGAAGTCGAAAACGATCGTGAAGAAGTAGATCGAACCGAACCCGAACAAAATGCTGAGGAGAATGTCTCCGAGCAGGAACAACTTGTATCGATCCGGAGAAAGAAGCAAGAGAAGGAGCGACGCCGCGACGAATAGACACGCCGCTGCAACGTAGGCGATCAGGAGTCTTTTTTTTCGGCGTTCCGCCTCTGCTCTTTCTTCCTCACGAATCAAGATCATTGTCTGTCAAGCGCCCTCTTGATCCTCGGTGCGAGAAGCTTATAGCCCTCGGGACCGAAATGGAGTTTGTCGTCGAGATAGTGGGAGAAGATATACTCGCCCTTCTCGTCCTTGCATATATCCGCCGTCTCGATATAGGTCAGATACGGCAGTTTCTCCGCCTGCTTTTTTTGCCATGCGTTGAGTTCGCGCACGAAATCCTTATATTCGTCGCGCGCAAAACTCGTCTTGGTCGCGATCGTGATGATCCGAATGCCCGGGAAATCCTTTACGAACTTTTCCCACGTCGCGAGGAAGAGCTCTTCGCTCTCCTCTACGGTATAAGAACACACGGGTTCGTTGTCACCGTAGTACCACACGACGACTTCGGGCGCAAAGGGTTTCGCCACGCGCTCGTAGTGGAACAAGGCTTCGTCCGAGGTCGATCCGCCGAATCCCGCGTTGATCGCCTTATAGTCCTTGAACTCCTCTTCCATGCTTTTCCAGATGCCGAACGTACTGCTTCCGTAGAAAAGCACCTTGCATTCCCTGCCTTGTTTCGCTATGATCGTCTGCAATTCGGGTTCATAGCGATACATATCGATCTTGTGCTCAATCATTGCCGTATAACTCCTTGTCTTTCTCAATCACAGCCTCTT
>JAFZZX010000139.1 GCA_017615515.1 Clostridia bacterium | reverse complement strand
CCTCCCCCCTTTCGTCCGTTAATAAGTTCCCGCTGTCGAAGAGTACGTTCAGTCGAACGCTCCTATCCTTATTGATCACTTCCGCGACGGCGCGCTTACCCTCCCGATTCCTCTCGCGTATCAAGCCGCAGATCTGACGAACGGAATAGAGCGCAAAGAGTGCGACGAGGGAAGACAGTCCGACCGCGCCGCCGAAAGAGACCCCGATTAGCCCTCTTCCGTCTGCGCCCAAGAGAAAGGTCAGCATACCCGAAATGCCGAAAGAAAGGATCGCATAGAGAAAGGTTTTGACGGCGTATCTTCTCGCGGAACAAGGCAATGAAAAGATCGCGGTCGACATTAAGAGCGTCCCGAGTTTCAAGACTAAGGAGAACCGATCGGGAACGAGAGGAGAAAAGAGCGCGATCACCGATCCAACAGCCGCAGATACGGCGACGGATAAACGGCGCGGCTTGTCCCTCACCAGAGTCAACGTCAGAGTGCCGAGCAAGTAATCCAAACAAAAGTTATCAAAGATAACCGCTTCCACGTAGACGATCATAGAAAAAGCATATCATACGACCGAATGAGAAAGGGGGCAAGAATTGTCGCGAGGGGAGAGATTATGTCCTATCTAAAAGAAAATAACCACAAAAAAAGGCGTCTCGCCGGGAAGCGAAACGCCCAAAAAGACTGTCGATCAGTTCTTATTTCCACGCAAGAAACGCGGGAGTTCCTTGTCCGAAACACGAATGCGTCCATCGGACTCGTCGGGTGCAACGGGGATATTCGGTTGCGGACGACGCTCGGGCATCGGGGGCAAGGTGGTCTGCGATACGGAAGCGGGCCTCTGCGTATTGGGGAACGGCATCCTGGACTGCGTAAAGCGAGGTTGCGGTCTCTGTCCGCCCGCCTTGAATCCCGTAGCGATGATGGTCACGCCGAAGCGGTTTTCATATTCGGGAGTAATGTCCGCACCGAAGATCAGATGCCCTTGATTCATCGCCTCACGGACGAGATCGCCCGCTTCGTTGACTTCGTCAAGGCTCATATCCGAGCCGCCGTTGACGAAGAGGATCGCGGCGGTCGCCTCGCTGATGTCTGTCTCGAGCAAACGATTGTGCACGGCCTTCTCGACCGCTTCGAGCACCCTTCTCTCTCCCTGCGCGACGCCGATGCCGATATGGGCGAAACCTTTTTCTTTCAAGACCGTCTTGACGTCCGCAAAGTCGCGATTGATCAACGCGGGTTTTACGATGAGATCCGAGATGCCTTGCACGCCTTGGCGGAGCACTTCGTCGGCATAGGCAAAGGCTTCTTTAAGGTTCGTACCCTTGGGCATCAGGTCGCGGAGCTTTTCGTTCGGAACGACCAAAAGGGTGTCGACGTATTCGCTGAGCTCGTTGATACCCGCCTGCGCTTGCGCCATACGGCGTTCGCCCTCAAACTTGAAGGGTGTCGTGACGACGGCGATGGTCAAAATGTCCATCTCGTGTGCGATACGCGCGATCACGGGCGCCGCGCCCGTGCCGGTGCCACCGCCCATACCCGCGGTGATAAAGAGCAAGTTGACGTCCTTTAACAGCGAGCGAATGATGCTGTCGCTCTCCTCTGCCGCCTTTTTGCCGATGCTCGGATTGGACCCTGCGCCGAGCCCCTTGGTGGTGGTGCGACCGAGCAGGATCTTCATCCTAGAATCCGTGATGCTGGACATAAGGTCCTGCATATCGGTATTCGCCACGGCAAACTCCGCGCTGGTTATCTCCGCGTCGATCATGCGATTGACCGCGTTGTTGCCCGCGCCGCCGACACCGATCACGAGGATCTTGCAGACCTTCCCTTTGAGCTCGACGTCATTGGGATCGAAGTTGCCGCACGGATAGGCGGTCTCTTCCGTAGCCGCTTCCGGCGTTTCGGTGATATTTTCCGTAGAAATATTCTCGTCCATAACCTGAACCTCCTATATGTTAAATAGCCTTCTGAGAAAGCCGAATCTTTCTTTTCGCTGCATCGCGATCGCCTCGCGGATCAAGCCGACTGCCGTCGAGAAATACGGCTTGGCGAAACTCGGCGTCGTGGGTTGGACGAACTCCACCCTTCTCCCGAGTGCTTTCGCGAGATACTCCCGAGCCAGCCTGATGTCGCATAACCCACCGCCCGTCACGTACAAGGTGGCGCCGAGCGGGACTTCGTACTTGAAGGATTCTATCGCACGTCTCAAGTAGAGGGCGATACAATCGATGCACTCCTTCGTGACCGCATTCGCTTCGCCGACGGGACAAACGTAGGTCGAAGCGTCGTATTTCATCGAGTAGTCCCCTTCATCCTTATATCCGAGATTGATCCTCGGGACGAAGGCGGAAGCGACGCGATACGGCATGTCGAAACGATTTGCCAGCCCGACGTGGATCATACTGCCGCCGAGCGCGAAGGTGCGCATCTCCAAGAGCGCGTCACCCGATAAATGCAAGATCGAGGTCGCCGTGTAGCCAATATCCGCAAGCAGGATCCCGCCCTCGCGTTCCTCTTTTGAAAAGAGCTCGCGTGCCGCCGCAAACTCCGAAGGAATAAAGGCGACCTTCTTGACGCCGCGCGCCGTGATCCCGTCACGCAGTTCATCGAGGATCTCCTTCTTTACACCGATAAAGGTGATCCGCATCTTCAAAAAGGTAGTCGCGTGACCGATCGGATCCGAGAGCCGCTCTCCTTTGTCGTCTAAAAAAAGGATCGGCGAGACCGCGATGGTCTCCGCGTCGCTCCCCGAGAAAGGATCGTTGGTCTCGTAGATCTCTTCGAGATCGCCACGCGTAATGCGTTTCGCCTTGGGGAAAGAGATCTTGTCGTAGATCGAACGCACGATGCAAAAGTCGGCGGGAATGCCGACGTAAACGGTCTTGCTCTGACCTACCGTCCGCTCTGTCTTGTCAAGCAACTTGCAGATCGACGGCAAGAGAGCATCCGCCCGATTCCATCGCCCTTCCGTATAGCCGTCGTATTCGGTCTCACAGTAGGATCTGACCGAAAAAGCGTCCTCGGAAATTCGTTCCGCGGCATAAGCGCAGATGCTCCTGGAACCGATATCGATCACGACCACATCGGACGACAGCGACATAATATCCTCCTTAGTTTACTATATTATATAATAATATAATTATAAAGTCAAGACGAAAAAACAGAAAAAATCAAGCGGGATCGGAGAGAGACTCCACCCATTTATAAGCGGTCAACTCCGAATCGCGATCCAACACGATATACCCGCGCGTTCTGTCGACGCCCGTATCCTCGGACGCATAAACGTACATACACAAATAAAGCTGCTGATAGATCGAAGTAGAGAGGGTGCTGTCGAGCACGAGAGTGACGCCTTTATTGGTCTTGACGTACGCCGTGATCCCCTCACCCGTCACGAACTCGATCGACTTAAAGAAGGTGCGGAAACCCGTGCCCGCGATGTCGAGAGCGGGATCCGCCGCGGCGGTAGCGATGTTTCTCAGCATCGTGCCGCAGGACTCATTCGTAAAAGAGACCGTCGAACCGATCAAAGACAGCGCACCCTCCTCGGGCACCTTGAAACTGACGCCCTTGACGGAGGTCACACCCGCCTTCTCCGCTTCTAAGGAGGAAACGACGTTCAAGACCTTCGCGGACGAATCGATGATCGCGGCGATGCTCCCGTCTTCGGAAGGCACCATCATGATTCCCGTGCGAATGGTGGCGTAGATGACGACCTTGCTCGGGAAGTCGCGCACGACGTTCGTGATCTCGACGTAGGGGTTGTCCTTTTCGATATTTGCGATGACCTTGGATTTATTGATCGAAATGATGCTGTCGCCGCGAGAAAGTTCACTCGACTCGATGATCTTCTCCGCGTCGATCAAATGAGAAGAGACCGCCGCTTCGACCTCGACGTCGCGCACGATAAAGACGGTAAACGCCAAAAGCACGATCGTCAAAACGACCAAAATCAGCGCTACGAATATACCGATCACCGCTTTAGACCTTCTCATCTCAGCCTACTTATCTCTCCTCCGAGGGAAGCAAATATCCTCTCGATCGCGTCGTAACCTCTGTCGATATGCGACACGTTATCTATCGTCGTATAGCCTTCCGCTTTGAGCCCTGCGATCACGAGTGCCGCGCCGCCCCTGAGGTCGCCCGCGGAGACGGACGCGCCTTCGATGGAGCGAACGCCGCGGATCACCGCCGTCCGATCCTTCACCGTGATACGCGCTCCCATCTTGATGAGCTCGCGCACGATGCGATATCTCGTCTCAAAGATATTCTCGACGATCAATCCCGTTCCTTCCGAAACGCACATCATAACCATCATTTGGGACTGCAGATCTGTGGGAAACCCGGGATAAGGCTGCGTCTCCAGTTTATCGAAATGACGCGGTCGAGAATCGCTACGTATAGTTATTCTATCACCATTGACGCGCAAATTGCAAGAGGATTTATTCAATTTGAATAAAAGCGCGTCCAAATGATCGGGTACGACGTGAGTGACCGTGACTTCGCCGCCGCAAGTCGCCCCCGCGATCAGGATCGTCCCCGCTACGATACGGTCGGGGATCGGGGTATAGACGGCGCCGTGAAGTTTCTCCACCCCTTCGATCTCGATGCGGTCTCCCCCCGCCCCGTCCACCTTTGCGCCGAGAGCGCGTAGGAAAGATTGCAGATCCACGATCTCCGGTTCTTTCGCCGCGTTGAAGATGCGCGTTCTCCCCTTGGCGAGAGCAGCCGCCATCATCAGGTTCTCGGTGGCGCCCACGCTCGGGAAGTCCAGAGCGACGTCCGCGCCGTGCAGTCTCGTGCCGTCGCAGTAGATCATGCCGTGGCTTTCCTCGATGGCGATCCCCATTTCGGACAGACCTTTTAAGTGAATATCGAGAGGACGAACGCCGATGTCACACCCGCCCGGGTAGGCGACGATCGCCCGACGATGCCTCGCGAGGATCGGCCCCAGTAAGAAAAAGGAAGAGCGAAGTTCCTTCGCAAGCTCGGTCGGCACGTTATACCCCGTCGCATCGCGATTCCATACGGAAATCACCCCTTCCTTAAACTCGACCGCAGAGCCGACGCTCCGCAAGATCTTCAGCATATTATCTACGTCCGCAATGACGGGAACGTTATGTATCTCGCACGGCTCTTCCGTCAGAAGTGTCGCCGCAAGGATCGGCAACACCGCGTTCTTCGCCGCTTTGATCTCCGTTTCGCCTCGAAGCGGTCGCCCGCCCTTGATCAACAGTTTGCTCATACCTATCTCCCGAAAGCAAGATACTACATACTATGGTCCTTCGAGAAAAAGTTGCCACCTCTCCTTTCGACGGAAAGAAGGATCCCCGTCGCCGCCATAAAGCTGACGAGCGAACTCCCGCCCGCGCTGACGAAGGGGAGCGGCAGTCCCGTCGGCGGAATGCAACCGGTCACGACAGCGAAATTGACCGCGCTTTGGATCGCGATGACCGAAGTCACGCCCGCCGCGAGGAGAGACTCAAAACGCGTGGCCGCACGCGCCGCCGTGCGAAATCCGAGAAAGACGAGGAGACCGAATACGAGCATGATCCCGATCGCACCGAAGAGTCCGAGCTCTTCCCCGATGATCGAGAAGATAAAATCGGATTCCGCAAAAGGGAGAAAGAGGTATTTTTGTCGACTTTGGAACAGCCCCACGCCGAACAGTCCGCCGCGGCAAAGGGCATAGTAGGATTGGATCAACTGGTAACCTTCCGCTTTGGGTGACGCCCACGGATCGAGGAACGCCATCAAGCGTTTCAATCGGTAAGGTTCTATCAAGATCAGTACGGGTACGAGCAAGAGCGCGGGGAGGATGAGAAAGAGGAGTTTCTTCCCCGAAACGCCGCCGGCGAGCAACATAAACAGCATCACCGCGAGCACGCACATCGTG
>JAFZZX010000138.1 GCA_017615515.1 Clostridia bacterium | reverse complement strand
CGTATTTCCTTGATCTCATCGTAGTGACCCACGCCTTCGATCTTTTTATCCGCGCCGAATTCAAGATAGATCCCGTCGGTGTAATCAATGAGATTTTGGACGGTCTCGAAGCCGATCAGATCGGGGAGATCGCCGCCCACGTCCGCAGACAGGGACAACTTGCCGTCCGAAAAAGCGCCCGCGCCGGAAAAACCCGTCGTGATCGCGCAGTTTTTGCAGTTCACGCAGACGCCCGTCTTGCTCTTCGGACAAGCGCGCTTCTCGATGGGCGCGCCCTTCTCGATAAAGGTGATCTTGTCCTTACAGCCTCTTCTGATCAGTTCGATCGCGGTGAAGATGCCCGCAGGACCCGCTCCGATAATCAAAATATCCGTTTTCATAGTTTCTCCCGTGGACGGCGACCCGTCCGCCGCGCCCTTTTCTCGCGCGACCCGTGTAATGATACCATACCCGCACTAAAAAAGCAAGGGAATAGCGCGTTCTCTTCCTAAGAATGCCCTACGGGCGAACCAACGAGCGCGAAGACAGCATATAACATATTATGATAATCGGTGTAACGGACAGCGGAATCGGTGGGTTGAACGTGCTCGCCGCCTTGATCAAGCGTCGATGCGGCGACGGGTATCTGTACCTCGCGGACGGGGCGAACCTGCCCTATGGGAGCAAAAGCGCGGACGAACTAAGACAGATCGCTCTGAAAAGCGCGCTGACCCTCGAGAAAATGGGAGCGAACGTGATCGTCTTCGGGTGCAATACCCTATCGGTCACGGCGCTCGAGCACGTGCGGCGGCGGGTAAACTCCCCTGTCTTCGGATTAAGACCGCGACCCGAACTGCTGAGCGGGAAAGCGCTATTGATGACTACGCCGACGACCGCCCTGTATCTGCCCAAGATCGAACCCAACGTCGCGCTCCTCACACCCCGAAAACTTGCCGCGATGATCGACGAAGACTACCCCTCCTCGGAGCGCGTTAAAGCATACCTAAGTCCCTTGCTTCTCCCTTACGGCGAGGTGGAGAGGGTCTGCCTCGGTTGCTCGCATTACCTCTACGCGAAAGACGTGATCTCCGCGCTCATTCCGCACGCCGCGATCTCGGACGGAACGGAATCTCTCGCCGACCTCATTCACGCCGTCCTGCCGCCGACGGAGAACAAGCATCCTTCCGTCGCCTTCCGTTTCACGGGGAAAAGCGAGAGCGAACGCTACGCCCGCATCCTAACCGAGCTGATCGGATAACGCCCGTTCGATGCCCGAGGCGAGTATATCCGCAAAGATCGGGACAAGCAGATCGATCTCCTTGGGGGTGACAACCAGCCCCGCGGGGAGCGAGGAGCAGGCGTCTGCTCTCGCCAGAAGGGGGACGCCCACCGAGATCACGGGCACCCCGACGCTCTCTCCGGAAAGAGGGACGCGGGCATTGCCGACACCGCCGCCCGGGACGACCCCGCCTTCCCCGACCTGAACGGCGCGGGACAAACGTTCGGCACGGCGTGTGGAGAGGGTGTCCACCGTTAAGACCAGATCGGGAGCGTATTCCTTCGCGACGCCTCGGACGATCGCCGCCGTCTCGATGCCCGTCAAGCCGTAGACCGACGGCACGATCGCCGCGAGCGACCCCTTCTTGCGCCGCCCCGCCGAGAGTCGCCTTACCGTCTCGCATCCGAGCGAATCCACGACGGTGGACGGATTGCCGAGCCCGACGGTAAGCACGCGGCGCTCGGAACCGCCTAAAACGCCTGATAAAATGCGGGAAAGCGCGACGGCGATCTCGTCGCCGAGATCTTCGACGGAAAGAAGATCGCGGTCGGTCAAAAGGGTATGATAGCGCGCCTCTCCGAGCGATCCTTTCTCCCCCTCCGCCTTAAAAAGCAAGTAGCGCAATCGTCCGGACAAACGTCTCTCCGTGAGCCCCGCACCCCCCGCGGCGCTCTCCGCCGCTTCGAGAGCCAATTCGGAAAAATCTTTCATACGGTTATAATGCGCGCCCAATAAATAAATATTATAAAAACAATTGCAAATTACCATCGCGCTATGCTAAAATACTAATTACGCAAAAAAAGATAAAGGTGCAACGCACCGAAAGGAGAAATCATGCCTAACATTAAGTCCCAAAAGAAACGCGTCCTGATCACCGAAGAAGAGTACACCCGCAACAAAGCGATCCGCTCCAAGGTCAAGCACGCGGTCAAGAAGTTCAACGAAGCGATCGCCGCAGGCGAAATCGCCACCGCGGAAGCCCTGCTCCCGGAGACTGTCTCCGTGATCAACAAGGCGAAGAGCGACGGCGTCTATCATATCAACACCGCTTCTCGCAAGATCGCCTCTCTCAACAAGGCGCTGAACGCCGCGAAGAAGTAATCAGATCCCCCGCATGTCCGGAGTCAAGATCCACACCAAAGAAGATGCTTATCGTCTGTTCGACGAGGCCGTTTCGGCGGTCATAGGCAGCAAATTCATCGTAACGCAAAAGCCGATAACCGACCTTTTGCGTTGTTTGATGTATAACGAGCAACTTCGAACCTTCCTGACGGAATGCAAGAAGGGCGTGGATTACGAAGGAGAACTCAACGGGGCGGTCGTCCAAACCGAAACGGGATTCGCCTTCGTGCTGCCGAAAGGGAACAAGCGCGTGATCGCCCTCGTCACGGGAATGTTGCGCGATTTCGCGACCGAACATCGCAGCGTAACGATCTTCCTAAACGACTTTTACCCCGACGCATCGGACAACCACGAAAGGTATCGCCTCTTCTGCGAAAACGTTTTGGAGCCCTACCGCGACGCCTTCCGCCAATCCTTCCTCTACGACATCGACGATCCCGCACGCGGATCGGAAGAGGAACGCGTAGAGATCGCGGACGCGGTCATCGAAGGCTCCGCCCCGCTCTTCGCGGCATTGCGGACGGTCTTCCTCGGGGATAACAAACTCTCCACGAAGAAACGCGACGACCTGATCTATCTGACGGACGGACTGTATTACGCCCTCGAAAAGGGGGACGCCCGTATCGTAAAAACCGTGTGGACGGCTCTGAAACTCGTCCTCGCGGACTACAAAAAAGCGGAGCGCAAATTTAGCGACATTACGGAATTTCTCGCGCTTTATGCCCTGATCTGACGAGGTTTTTATGGCGACGGATTCCACTCTGGTCAAACTGATCATATTATACGCGATGGATAAGATGGACGTAGCTCTCGAAGAGGACGTCCTGACCGATCTTTGCACGAGCGACAACAACTGGATGAACTATATGGACTGCAAGGACGCGCTCGCCGCACTCGAGGAAGTCTCCTTTATCCTCAAAAAGACCCAGCAAAACAAGATCATCTACTCGATCACGCACGAGGGCAGAATGTGCCTCGCGAACTTCTACACGCGCATTCCCTTCTCTCAGCGCGACGAGATCTATACGGCGATCAAGAACAACCGCATGAAATATCGCCGCAGGCAGGAATACCTCAGCGACTACTACCGCAACAGCGATCAGACCTATACCGTCCACTTGCGCATTATGAAACCCGGTTGCGAGGGGACCCTCGTCGAACTCAAGATGGTCGTGGACAGCCTCGAGACCGCCACCTATATCTACAAGAATTGGCAGGATCGCGCGGGGTCGGTCTACAGCGCGCTGTGCGACAATCTCTTGGATTGCTGACCCGTCGATAAACGAAGAACAAAACAAAAGCCTGCGCTCTCGTCGCAGGCTTTTTCATCGTTCGAATCAAAGGAACGGATCAATCCCCGTCCGTATCCTTCGGCTTGGGCAGGTCGTAAAACTGGTTTTTGCCGACGAGGGACGACAGATTGCGGATCTTCGCCGTCGCGAAGAGGATCGCGAGGGAAAGCACCACGCCGACACCGCCCTGCGCCGCATTACCGGGGACGCTCGTCCATGCGACCGCCGCGCTCCCTTTCATGATCCAAGAAGCGAAGAAATAGCCGACGACCATCCATATCGCGCCGATGAAAGAGGAAATGCCCGCCGCGAAAAAGCGTCGTAACCCGCTCCGCTTGAAAAGGAAGAACAATCCGCCCGCAAGCGCGCCTTCCGTGCCCTTTATAAGGAAAGTCGGCAGGATCCAATGGGCATAACCGCCCACCAAGTCGGCACGCGCGCTGCCGACGCCGCCCGCGACGACGCCCACCACGGGGCCGAAGACCACGCCGCAAAAGAGGACGAAGGCATCGCCGAGATTCACGTATCCGTCCGTCGCCGGCATCGGAATGCGGATCGCGTAGGTCGCCACCGCGACGAGCGCCGTCATTAAGGCATATACCGCTATCCGTTTGCTGTTCATCCGATCTTCCCCCTCCCTCGTATTACCCACCAATCCGATAGGTGTTTACGTTATACCACGGTTTACCCCCCTCTGTCAAATGTTTTTCAAATAAGAAATCCCCCACCAATAGGAAGAAAAACGAACCCCAAGGATTACTTGAGGTTCGCTTTTCTCATATTCCGTTTTATTGATTATCGGAAATAATTTTTAAATCTTCTACTCTGACACCGACGTCAATTTCTCGCATAACCATTACACCGTATTTGTTTTTATAGTACTCTCCGTCGAAGAAGACCAAGACATAGCCATTGCGCTCGTCTCCCAACATCACAGTCCCTTTATGTCCTACTTTGATTCCTCGTTGTGCGTATTCTGCTCTATCTTTAATAAGCTCTACTCTCTCTAACTCTTTCATTTATCGTCTCCATATGGTGTAGTCAAAAACACCTTGCCATCAGGGTAAACCATCCAACCGGCAACAAAGGTAACGTCTTCTCCAGTATCTTTTCTTTTTAAGTGTATCACAACATTTATCCTTTGTCCATAGCCATCCAAACTCCCAAGTTCGTATTCGCCGCACTGAATAGATATGCAAGATTGCTTTTCGATTTCTTCCTTTAAGAAATTTGAATCGAAAACAGAATAACCCCATTTTTCTAAAAGTTCTTTCTTCCCTTTATTCTTTTCGTTATCGAAAATGTATTTTGTGTATTTTTCTATTGAACTCCTTGTCTGAACCTCAATCGTTCCAATACCTTCATAATGGCAGTGACAGTGCTCGTGCAATGGATTCTCAGGGCAGTTCCCTTTCACGAAGCAACATCCGTTCATATTTAAGCACCTAGCGCAGTGTCTTCCATTTAAAATCGGATTTTCCGCATAATTCTTTTTTTCTGCCACGGTTTCCGCCGGACTTGATCCCGGATGAATCCATTTTACCCATTCGCAAGAGAACATTTTCTTCACATAATCATTTGCTTGCGATAACTCCATAGAATCCTCCTTCCATAAAACAAAAGGTCGGAGAAATACAGAATTTCTTCAACCTCAATTACATTATAGCACACGCATTTTGTTAAATGCCAATTCTGTGACAGTAGGATTCAGCTTTGCTTCCTATTGCCCCGCCGAGCAAAACTCTGCGGGGGAAAAGCTTATCTGAAAGGAATCAAACTTTCTTGCTGATGATCTCGCCCGAAACGGGATCGAGCAGCAGCGCCCAATAGTCGGACGACGACTTCATAAAGGAGACGTAATAGTAATAAGGCGCGTCGGAATCCGCGAGTGCGTTGACGAGCTTCACGTAGATCTCTCGCGGGAGTTCGCCCGTATCGCTCTCGG
>JAFZZX010000137.1 GCA_017615515.1 Clostridia bacterium | reverse complement strand
CCTCGCGAACGGCAAGCTGACCGGTACCTACTACATCTATTACAATGATGACAACTGCGGTGATTGGTGGGGCAGGCTTTATGTTGTCAACGGCAGCATCAGCAAGCAGAGCACTGTTGATGCGGTGGACGGTGCTCCGACCGGCACGCTGTATGCTTGCCCGGAGAAGACCTGATCAACGAACTGACGTTTGCCGCTTGTCATTCCCTTGACAAGCGGCTTTTTTTTATTTATTATATAAATAAAGAATCCTACTATAAGGAGTAATCTATGAGCAAATTGTTTTTCGACACCGATTGCGAACTTTGGTACACGATGCTGCCCGAAATGTGGTGCGAACTCTTCAAAATGCCCTATACGATCGACGGGAAGGAATACTTCTACGATATGGGCGAGAATACCGACTTTGAAGGTTTCTATAAGGCCGTGCGCGGCGGTTCGATGCCCATTACTTCCGCTCTGAACGCGCAGATCTATACCGAGATCCTCGAGCCTTACTTCAAAAAGGGAGAGGATATGCTCTATATCTCCTTCAGCAGCAAGATGTCCGGCACCTTCAACCACCTCGACATCGCCGTCAAATCTCTCAAGGAAAAGTACCCGAAGGCTCGTTTTCGTCGTTTCGATACCAAGAGTATCTGCTGGGGCGCGGGCATTCAGGTCTATTATGCCGTAAAGTACTATCAAGAAGGGCACACGACCGACGAAGTGCTGGAATATCTCGAAGAGAACGTCAATTCTTTCACCGAGTATTTCGCTGTGGACGATCTGTTCCACTTGAAGCGTGGCGGTCGTGTTTCTGCCGCTGCCGCCGCGATCGGCACGCTCTTTTCTTTAAAGCCGGTTCTGTACGTCAACGACAACGGTGAATTGCAGGTCGTTACCAAGGCGACGGGCACCAATAAGGCAGTTTCCTTTTTGGTGGATAAGGTAAAAACCCTCGGCATGGATCTCGACCAATACCCCGTCGTGATCTTGGACGCGGATAACAAAGCGGGCGGTGACAAACTTGAGGCGAAGCTGCGTGAGGCGTTCCCCGACGTGACCGTTTGGCGTTATCCCGTCGGTCCCGTGATCGGTACCCATTGCGGCCCCGGTACGATCGGCATCATTTTTCGCTCCAAAGCGCGTTCATGATGAAGAAAGCGCTTTCGATCATTCTTTTACTCGCGCTTTTGGTTGTTTTTTTCGCGTGTTCACCCGCAGAACGTACCGCTTACGGGTTTTCGATGGGCTCAGACTACAAGGTCAGTTATGACTTCAACGGCGATCTCGATAAGGAGATCGCCGATTTGTTTGCATCGGTGGAGTCTTCTTATTCCGTACGCGTCGATTCGTCCGTCCTTTCCCGTTTGAATGCGGCGAAAGCGGGAGAGATGATCACTTTGACGACAGAAGAGAACGAGGTATTGTATCAAGCATTTGCCCTCGCGTCTGCTACGAGATCCGCCTTTGATCCCGCGATCCTTCCTCTCGTCAAACTATGGGGTTTTGATCCGCCGTACGAGATGAACGGCGAGGTGCCGCCTGCAGATAGCGCGATTCTCAAGGCGACCATCCTATCGGGAATGGATCAATTTACCCTCTATCATGATCTCAGTATCATCACGAAACGCTCTGACGACGCCGCGCTCGATCTCGGTGCGGCGATCAAGGGCTATGCAGTCGGTCGTGCTTTGGATCTGTTGCGCGAAAAGGGCGCCACAAAAGGGCTCGTTTGGCTAGGAGGTACGGTCGGTGCGCTCGGCGATAGTTACCCGATCGGCGTGACAGCGCCTCGAGAAAGCAATCAGGACTATGCATTCCGCTTCACCCTCTCGGACGGTGAGATCTGCGCCACGAGCGGCGACTACGAGCGCTATTATGAGTACGAAGGCAAGAGGTATCATCATATTTTGGACGTGAATACCGGCTATCCCGCCTCGTCGGACGTGATCTCGGCTACGATCGTCGCGAAAGACGGCTTGATCGCGGACGCTTTTGCGACCGCCGTGGTCGTGCTCGGCGTCGAGAAGGGGGTCGCCCTGTTGGAAGAATACGGCATAAAAGGTGCGCTCGTGACTAAAGAGAAAAAGGTCGTTACGGTCGGTTTGACCGTCACGATCAAAGATACGACCTATGAGATCGTATAAACCTACGCTTTTTCGTATTTGGGACGTCGTTTTGATCGTCCTACTCCTCGTCCTCGTCGGCTTGACCGTTTATTTTGCACTTGCGCCTTCCGCGGGAGAAAGTGCGGAGATCTATCTGAGGGGAGAAAAGGTCGCAACCTTGCCCTTGGATAAGAACGGAGAATGGTCGAACGAGCATATCAAGGTGGTCGTTTCGGACGGGAAGGTCTCGGTAACGGAAACCGATTGTCCCGACAAACTCTGTCAAAAAAGCGGGGCGATCGATCAAAAGGGCGCGAGCATCGTCTGTTTGCCGAATCAAGTCGTCGTCAAGATCGCAGGCAAGGGCGAAGTTGAGGTGATCGTATGAAGTCGAAAGATCTCGCGCGTGCGGCGATCCTCTTGGCTGTCGCCTTGATACTCGGCTTCCTTGAGAGTCTCTTGCCTCCCATATTCCCAATGCTTCCTTATGCGCGCATCGGGCTCGGAAACGCCGCCGTTTTGCTCGCACTTTTGTGGCTCGGAGCGCCTTATGCCGCTGTGATTTTGGTCGTTAAATGCGTGGTGATCGGACTATTTTCGGGTGCTCCGACGATGATCCTCTATTCTCTGGCGGGCGGGATCTTATCCTTTGGAGGAATGGCGATCCTCTTGCGGATCGGCGCAAACGGCGTTCCTGCGATCAGCGCTGCGGGCGGGATCCTGCATAACGTCGGACAGATCCTCGTCGCGATGGCGATCACGGGGGTCGGGGGGATCGCCGTGCTATTGGTCTATCTCTCCCTCTTCGGAGCCCTTGCGGGAGTGGTGATCGGGGTGATCGTCTACTTCGTCGATCGTGCGACTTCGCGCGCCGCAAAGGGGGCGAGCGAATGATCGAGAGGGAGATTTTCGAACGTCGGACGATCCTGTTTGATAGACTCGAATCATTCGGATTTATCCGTGAAAAGGACGATTATATCATTGAGAGACCCATCTACGTCGGCATGCGTTGTCGCGTACGCGTGTCTCCCCTCGGCGAGGTCAGCGCCAAGGTCTATGACGAGGAACTCGACGAAGAGTACGTTAATTATCGCAACGAAACGGCTTCGGGTGCATACGTTATCGGCATTCGACGGGCTCTCGTATCGTTTTTAACGAGTATTGCCGAGGCTTGTTCGCTCGAAAGGACGTATATCGGCGCACAAGCCAACCGCATCAACGCGTTTATTCACGATGTGTACGGCGTTTCGCCCGAGTTTATGTGGGAGAAGTTCCCTCATTTCGGAGTTTATCGAAACGCGGATTCCCGCAAATGGTTTGCGATCGTGATGAATATTCGGAAAGCTAAGGTAGTTCCGGGCGCGGAAGGAGACGCGGAAGTGATGAACCTGAAGCTCGACGACCGTGCCGCCGATTACCTCGGTGAAGGGGTGTACCCGTCTTATCATATGAATCATAAAAGTTGGGTCTCCGTCCTTTTGGACGACACGCTCTCGGACGCGCGCATCGCAGAAATGATCGAGATCTCGTATCAATCTTCCGTAAAGAAGAAAAGACAATAAAAACAGCGGCTTTTTGCCGCTGTCGTTTCTCTATCGGTCTAAATCACTCTCGTTTGCCTTATATGGATATTGCTTTTCGCGTCGGGATCCGCGACGTATCCTTCGAAAATAATGTTTTCCGCATAGGTGCGCGCTCTCGCTTCGAGGATCGGGTTGGTGACAGTCCAAGCGAGTAGTTTCGGCGTCTTGGCGCGCAGGGCGATCGCGCGGCGATCGTTCAGGTTGGATACCAAGTAGGAAACGAAATCCGGTCTGATCTTGTTCGTCCAATAGAGGGCGAAGCTCAAGACGTCGGTCGCGAGGATCCCGATCGGTACCTGCGGTACGTGTTTTCTGTACCAAGATAGGGCGGCAGGACTGAAAGATTGGATCGCATAGTTGCCTTTGTAGTCCGCGAGGGCTTCTGCGACGCGCTCCGCGACGCGGGTGCGGACGTAGGTCTTGATCTCGATCAAAAGACCCGTTCTGCCGTTGACGTAGTCCAATACTTGTTTGAAGGTGGGGATCTTTTCGTTCACGAAGGGAAGGGTGTAACGGGACAATTGATCGTAGGTGAGATCGGCAAGTTCGATATTCTCGCCGAAAATGCGTTCGAGGGTGTTGTCGTGATAAACGACGAGTTCGTCGTCTGCGAGAATGTGGACGTCGATCTCGATGTTGTAACCCTTTTGTATCGCCGCTTCATAGGCAGTCAGGCTGTTCTCGATGATCCCTCCGCCGTGCAGTCCACGGTGCGCGATGGGCTTGTCGAAGAGCCAAGCATGATCTATGACGTTCGCTTTTGTTGATTTTGCCATTTTTCCCTCCCGTGTTATGTCTTTATTATAGCATAAGTTTTCAGTATGTAAATACTTTACCTTATAAAAAAAATATTATATAATATTTTATGCGAACAATCGCACGTCGGACAGTATGGATAAAGAGCATATCAGGAATTTTTGTATCATAGCGCATATCGACCACGGTAAGAGCACGCTTGCCGATCGTTTGATGGACGTTACGGGTACGGTTTCGGAGCGTGAAGCGAAAGAGCAACTCCTCGACAATATGGAGATCGAGCGGGAGCGCGGCATCACGATCAAACCGCAACCCGTCCGTATGTTTTACACGCTCGATGG
>JAFZZX010000136.1 GCA_017615515.1 Clostridia bacterium | reverse complement strand
CCTCTCTATCGCGAGATCGCGGAATCGCAACTGTCCGAGGAGGAACTGAAATGAGCGAAAAAGAAAGCTACAAACGTCCTCCGCGCGGACCGATGCGCGCAATGATGGTGGATAAACCCAAGAGCATGAGACGGGCGATCGGCTCGCTCCTTCGCTATGCGCGGCGCTACCTGCCCGCCTTTATCACCGTTCTCTTCCTCGCGATCGCGGGATCGGTCCTGGCGATCCTGAGTCCGACCTACGTCAAGAACCTCTCGAACATGATCCTCGACGGCATCCGTTCGGGGGCGGGCGTGGACCTCGCGGGCGCCGTCAAGATCTGCGTGACCCTCGTCGTCTTCTACGTCACCTCTCTCCTATTTACTTACGCGCAGGGATTCATCATGGCGACGGTCACCCAAAAGATCACCAAGGGGATGCGCACCGATATGACCCGCAAGATCAACCGCATCCCTCTCCGCTACTTCGACACCACGATGGTCGGCGATACCCTGTCCCGCGCGACCAACGACGTGGATCTCATCGAGATCACGATGAACAAGAGCGTCGGCACCTTGATCGGCGCGGCGGTGCAATTCGTGGGCGCGATCGTCATGATGTTCGTGACCAATTACGTGATGGCGTTCGCCGCGATCGGCGCGTCGCTCCTCGGATTCTTCTCGACGGGGCTGATCATCAAGCGGTCGCAAAAGTATTTCCTTCGTCAGCAACAACAACTCGGCGAATTGAACGGCAAGATCGAGGAGATCTACAGCGCGCACAACGTCGTCAAGGCGTACGGCGCAGAGGAGAAGGAGCAAGCCTCCTTCGACAAGATGAACGCCAAGCTCCGCGTATCGGCGCGCAACGCGCAATTTATGTCGGGCATGATGATGCCCTTGATGGGATTTGTCGGCGACCTCGGCTTCGTCGCGGTGGCGATCGTGGGCGGCGTCTTGGCGATCTCGGGCAAGATCAGCTTCGGCGTGGTCATCGCCTTCATTATGTACGTCAACCTCTTCAACAGCCCTTTGACGAACTTCGCGAACTCGATGTCCTCGCTCCAATCCGCCGCGGCGGCGAGCGAACGCGTCTTTGAGTTC
Source organism: Clostridia bacterium (assembly GCA_017615515.1). Taxonomy (GTDB): domain Bacteria; phylum Bacillota; class Clostridia; order Christensenellales; family CAG-1252; genus CAG-1252. The sequence continues at coordinate 5,130 of JAFZZX010000136.1, read as the reverse complement.
CTCGGCAGCGCCGAGATGGAAGACGAGCGCGCCAAAACGCTGCGCCTGCCTTCTGCGAAAGGCGACGTGATCTTCGACGACGTACACTTCGGCTACGACCCGAATCGCGAGATCATGCACGGCTTCTCCGCGCACGCCTACCCCGGGCAAAAGATCGCGATCGTCGGTCCGACCGGCGCGGGCAAGACCACGATCGTGAACCTCTTGATGAGATTCTACGAGGTGGATAGCGGCAAGATCTACGTGGACGGGGTCGACCTCTCCACCTTAAAGCGCGAGAACGTGCACGACCTATTCGGCATGGTGCTCCAGGACACTTGGCTCTTCCACGGGACGATCAAGGAGAACATCCGTTACAGCAAGACGGGCGTATCCGACGAGAAGATCGTCGAAGCGGCGAAAGCCGTAGGGCTCCACCACTTCATCACCACCCTGCCCAAGGGCTACGACACCGTCCTCGACGACACCGTGAACCTGTCGGTCGGACAGAAGCAGCTGGTCACGATCGCCCGCGCGATCGTCGAAGACGCCCCGCTTCTGATCCTCGACGAGGCGACGAGCAGCGTCGACACCCGCACCGAGGTATTGATCCAACGGGCGATGGACCGTCTGACCGAGGGGCGCACCTCTTTCGTCATCGCGCACCGCCTCTCCACGATCAAGAACGCCGACCTAATCCTCGTCCTTGAAGACGGCAACGTCACCGAGCAAGGCACGCACGAGGAACTGCTCGCGAAGGGCGGCTCATACGCTACCTTATACAATTCCCAATTCCAATAAGCAGCGACGGCATATAAGGCGGCATATACTTCGCCGCCAACACCCCACAAAATCTATGATTTTGCGTGGACCCCAACGGCGGCTTTCGCTACAACTTCGAGAGGGAGCAGTTACGTACACGTAGTACGCGCCTACTCCCTTTCTTGTTGAGCGTTCGTCTCTACCACCTTCTCCGCAGTCGCGGGCTTGGGACGCTCTATCGTAATGAAAACGATATATTATAAAAAAGAAAAGACGCAGTCGGCTATTAGCGCTTACCGTTAAAAGTCGGTGATGCCGAGGATGTAGTTGGCGGAAAGGTCGAGGGCTTTGCAAAGGCGGGCAAAGGTGTCGAGCTTGGGAAACTTCTTGGTGGTCGTGTACTGGGTGATCATCTCGGGTGAAACGCCGACCCGCCGCGCGATCTCGTAGGTGGATAGGTTCGTGTTCTTTAATTCCTCGCGCAGTCGCTCTTTGATTATTTGCACGATCTCGTCTTCCATTTCCCTTGCCCTCCCCTCGCTGTCTCAAATAAATCTAGGGAAATTATATAACTGACAGTTAGCGTTTCCTCTTGACTACTAACCATTAGTTAGCTATAATAAAGTATAATAGGAGGGGTATCGCAATGAAAAGCTATTTCAAAACCATTCTCGTATTGATCGCCGTTTTGGCGGCACTTTCGCTCGTCCTCACCGCCTGCGGCGGGAGCGGATCGAGCATCAAAGGGACGTACTATCTCTTTGAAGACGGGCGGCTCGTGAAGTCCGACAGCCTGACCATCGACGGCTCGACCTGGTCGTCGGACGGCGCATCGGGCAGGATCGAAGTGTCGGGCAAGGACATCATCTTCTACTCCGAAGAATTCGGCGAAGAAATGCCGATGTACGACGGCACGGTCGAGGACGGCGTCATCACGATCCGCATGGGCGGTAGGACGGTCTACTTCTGCCTCGAGGGCAAGACGCCGAGCGGCTACACTCCCTCCTCCTCGGGAAGCGGCTCGGGTAATGGCTCCGGATCGAGCGGGAACAGCTCAAGCGGCGAAAGTTCCGGCAATGGTTCCGGCTCCGGTAACGGCAACGGTCAAACGGGCGGCGACCCGCAGGTCGATCCCAACGCAGACCCGAACGGGAATACGGGGATCAGCTCCAACGAAGAGGACGCGAAGGCAAAAGTAACTGCCATCGAGGGTGGCACGGTCGAAGGGCTCGTGATCTCGTATGAGGTGGCGGAGAACATCGACTACGTCGATCTGTCCGGAATGCTGACCGTCTCCAAAGACAGCAGCTGGCAACTCTACGAAGACATCACGGGGCAAAAGAAGATCCCCACCAAGTTCGCGGCGAACCTAACGGGCGGCTATAACACGTTCTACGTCGTCGTAAACTCCGCAGATGACAAAGTCAACCGCACCTACACGCTGAAAATCTGGAAGAACTACCGTGTGCCCGTCCTCTACTACGTATTGGGCAACTTGGTCGCGGAGGAAGAGGCTCTCACCCATACGACCCTCGGGGATCATGCAGCGCCGCAACCGGTGGCAGGCTACACCTTCGTACGCTGGGGCTGCGAGGGCGAATACGTGACGGGCGAACCGCTCACCTTCGAGGCGGCGATGACGCCGAACACCTACACCGTCACGCTCGATCCCGAAGCGGGCAACGTACAAGGCACGGAACAAACGGTGACCTACGCCTCTGCTGCGACCTTCCCCCTGCCGACCCGCACGGGCTACACCTTCACGGGATGGTACTACGCAAAAACGCAGATCACGGAGGCGGACGGCAAGACGCTCACGGGCTGGCGGATCGCAAATGACGTCACCCTGACGGCATCGTGGCAGATCAATCAATATCAATGCATTCCGATCATCTCCGACCTCACCGCAGGCACCGTCACGGGCGAAGGCGCCTATGACTATGGCACGACCGTTACGCTGCAGGCAAGCACCAATGCAGGCTACACTTGGGTCGGCTGGTTCGACGGAGAGACCAAGGTCAGCCGAGGGACGAGCCTCAGCTACACCTTTAATATGCCCGCAGAGGAAAAACGGTACACGGCAAGGTGGTGCAAAGTCACCCTCGCAAAGGACAACGACGACGCCGGCAGCATATCCGCACTTACCGGCAAATACGCAGTCGGGGATAAGGTCACCGTGACCGCCAGGACCTACGCGGGCTACACTTGGCTCGGCTGGTTCGACGGAGACGAGAAAATCAGCGAAGGCACCGACCTCACATATGCTTTTAATATGCCCTCGGAGAGCAAGACCTACACAGCAAAATGGATTCCCTGCCCCGCTACGCTCAAAAAGAACATAGCGGGAGCAGGTACGGTCAGCGGCGTGGAAGGCGCCACAGCGGTCGGCGGCAGCACAACGATCACTGCCACTACCAACGCCGGCTATACCTGGGTCGGCTGGTTCGACGGAGACGAAAAAGTCAGCGAAGGAACCAACCTAACTTACACCTTCGAGATGTCATCGGAAAGCAAAAACCTCACGGCGAAGTGGAGCAAAGTCACGATCTCTCGCAACAATGAATCGGCGGGGAGTGTGTCGTCACTAACAAGCAAGTACAACGTCGGAGACAAAGTAACGGTTACGGCAACGACCAACGCGAGATACACGTGGCTCGGCTGGTTTGACGGAGATGAAAAGGTCAGCGAAGGCACCAACCTCGCGTATACTTTCGATATGCCCGCGGAGAGCAAGACCTACACAGCAAAGTGGATCTCCTGCCCCATTACGCTCAGAAAGAACATCGCGGAAGCGGGCACGGTCAGCGGCGTGGAAGGTGCCACGGCGGTCGGCGGCAGTACGACGATCACTGCCGTGACCAACGAGGGCTACACTTGGCTCGGCTGGTTCGACGGAGAAAACAAGGTCAGTGAGGGAACCGACCTCTCCTACACTTTCGATATGCCAGCAGAGAGCAAGCCTTACACGGCAAAGTGGACGGTCAGCGAGGAAATGAGCAACTTTAACTTTACGTCCACCGATTCTACTTGCACGATCACAGGCATCAAGGACAAATCCGTAACCGAGATCGTCGTTCCGGATTACGTGACAACCATCAACCGGGGCGTCTTTGCCGGCTGCTCCTCGCTCCAAAGCATCACGCTCCCCTTTGTGGGGGACAAAGCGGGCAAAACGGCGGCCTATCCGTATCAATATCCGCTCGGCTACATCTTCGGCATGTCGAGTTACATCGGAGGTACGGCGGTAAAGCAGTTTTATCACTTGTCATATACGCACCTTACTGAGTCTTCTACCTATTACATTCCTTCCTCTCTAAGGAGCGTAACGGTGACGGGCGGGAATATCTTTAACGGAGCGTTCTATAATTGTTCTATGTTGACATCTATTACGATTCCCGCAAGTGTGACGATCATTGAGGACTGTGTGTTCTATCACTCCGGGATTACATCGATCACAATCCCCTCGGGCGTAACGACCATCAAGAAATCTGCGTTCTCCAATTGCTCCTCTTTGTCCTCGATTGAGATTCCCTCAGGCGTGACGAGCATCGCGAGATGTACGTTCGGCGATTGCTCCGGGCTGACCTCGATCACGATCCCCTCGAGTGTGACAGTCATCGGGGACAGCGTGTTCTCACATTGCTCTAGTTTGACTTCGATTAACTTCCAAGGGACGAAAGCGCAGTGGGCGGCAATATCGAAAGGGGACCTTTGGAATAATTTCGCGGGGAATTACGTCGTCTACTGTACGGATGCATGAATGAACGAGAAATGAATTGTTCAACAAACCCAATCCCAGGACAGTTCTCAATTGAAAAACTATCGTCGGATAAGGATGCCATCCAAGAAAACCTTTCTTGCTGCCAGATGGAAGTTTATTCCTTCTTAAAAGAAGAGCGAAATAATCGCTATACTCTTTGGAATGCGGCGGATGCAAAACTAAATATGCTTTTGGTATTTAACGCCGCATTATGGATGGCTTTTGCACAAATGCTCTCCTCCTTTACTTGGAAAGACAGCCTTATATCGACCCGATTCTTCGTGGTTGGATTTTGCGTCATGAATCTGATATCAACCGTTTTGATGTTGGTAGGATTAAGGTCAAGAAAACTCCACAAAGTGAATGTATCTCTCATAGTGGAGCTAACTCGTGATAAAAGAATATGTCGACAGCTTCTTGAAAAAGCTCTATCGGATCTTGAAGAGGGAATAACCGTGCTTGACCAGAAACTGTTAATAAAGCATCGCCTTTTAAACGTTGCTCTAGTGCTATCCATGATATCCGTTATGATGCTTGTGCTCGGATTATTAATAAAATAGGAATTAAAGAAAATGAAAGATGAGAACAAAGAAATACAAATCAATTATATCGAAATTGTACTCACCATT
>JAFZZX010000135.1 GCA_017615515.1 Clostridia bacterium | reverse complement strand
GACCTTTGATCTTCATCGTACGATCAAGCGGCATGGTCTTGATGGTGTCGTAGATCGCGTTGAATTCGCTGGTTTCGATGTTGTAGCCGTGAGCCACGTTCAAAGGATACTTCTTGATCCTGCGGCTGATCTTGCCGAGGTTGCGGAAGGAACCACCCACCCCGATAAACTGAGTGTCGGGATCCAACTCTTTGAGCCATTCGATCTTGTCCAATTCCGCGCGAACGGTCTCCTCGATCTTTAAGGCGCGCTCTTCGGGCAAGAGATCCTGTCCCTTGAACATATCGGTCAGCGTAACAGCACCAAACGGCAAAGCCGCCTGCTCCAAGATGGTCTTGCGGTTGTAATACACAAGTTTCGTACTGCCGCCGCCCATATCGACGATCAAGCCCTTCGGGACGTCCATCGAGTTGATCACGCCGGTATAGATGTACTGCCCTTCTTCCGCCGCGGTCAAAACGCGCAATTTGATGCCGCAAGTCACGGCGACTTCTTCCAAGAAGCTCTTTTGGTTCTTGGCACGGCGAACTGCCGCCGTTGCGAAAGCGAATATCTTTTCGACGCCGTTGGAATCGCAAAATCTGCGGAACATCTGCAGGGTCTTCTTGGTCTGCTCGATCCTCGCGGGTCGCAAGAACCCGTCGATCTCCATGTCCTGCCCGAGCCTGACGTTCTCTTTCAGCTCGTCGAAGACGATGAAGTACCCTCCTTCCATAATGTTCACGAGCACCAAACGCGCCGTATTCGATCCCAAATCAATAATCGCTATCTTTTCCATATCCGTCTCAATACCTCCGTTTTAATAGTGGTTAATCTCTCGTCTTAATACATTTCGACGGACACTTCGCCGCGCAGGCTCCGCATCCGATACATTTCGAATAGTCGATGACTGCCAGGTTGTCCACGAGGGTGATCGCCCCTTCGGGACAAGTCCTCATACACATTCCGCACCCGATACAGCCCGCCTTGCAATAGGAACGTATCTCCTTGCCCTTGCCGTGATTGGAGCAAGCCACGTACACTTTCGCACGAGCGGGGATCTTCTTGATCAGCCCTTTCGGGCAGGATTTAGAACACTTACCGCACAGCGTACAGCGCTCGTCCGTGATCGACGCGTAACCGTTATCGGTCAAGTTACAAGCGTGATGATCGCAATGTTTCACGCAGGTACCGGCACCCATACAGCCCACGGGGCATGCCTTACGACCGCCGGCGAGCAGTTCCATCGAGGCGCAGTCGCCGTATCCGTGATAATCGTATTTATCCTCACAAGCATTTCCGCCGCTGCAACACACGACGAAAGACATCTCTTCCCCGTCGTTTACCGTGCCGAGGATCGCAGCGATCTTGTCCTTATTGACCTTGCTCGTGGCGTTGCACGAAGACAGATCCGCCTTGCCGTTCGCAAGCGCCTCGGCAAAAGCCGAACAGCCCGCAAATCCGCAACCACCGCAATTCGCGTCGGATAATAGGCTCTCCACCGCAACGACCTTCTCGTCGCGCTTCACTTCCAGTTTACGTCCGAGGAAAGCAAGGAGCACCGCAAAGACCGCCGCGACCGCAACGAGCACACCGGCGGGGATCAATATAGCGGCGTACAGTTTAACCGAAAGCAACATATCTCCCACCCCCTTATACGATACCGAACATTCCGGAGAATGCGCTGAATGCCATACTCAAGATCGCCGCCGCGATCAAGGTGATCGGAAATCCACGGAAGGATTCGGGCACGTTCTTCGGCACGATCCTCTCGCGCACGCCCGCCAGTAGCACGATCGCAAGCGTAAAGCCCACGCCCGCGAAAACGCCGTTCAGGAAAGATTGCAACAGGTTGTACGCTTTCTCGATATTCAACAGCGCGACGCCGAGCACGGCGCAGTTGGTCGTGATCAGCGGCAGATAGACGCCGAGCGCGCTGTATAGCGACGGACTGAACTTCTTTATCACGATCTCCACCGACTGCACGAGTGCGGCAATGATCAAGATAAAGGCGATCGTCTGCATATACTCGAGACCCAGTTTCACGAGAACGAACTCGTTTACGAGATAGGTGAAGATCGAGGCGATGGACATAACGAAGATGACGGCAAAGCCCATGCCGAGTGCGGTATTCGTCTTTTTGGATACGCCGAGGAAAGGACAGATCCCGAGGAATTGGCTCAAGACGAAGTTATTGACGAAAACGGAACCGATGATGATCACGAAATAGAGATTCATACTTTCGCCTCCTTTTCACTCGCCTTGTGCGTTGGGTGGACGTATTTTCGATTATCCGCAAGCGCCGTCAGGTAATTTACGAGCGCCATCAACGTGCCGTAGACCAGGAATCCGCCTGCCGGCAAGATAAAGACCGTCATCGAGATATTGCCGAGAGAACCGATCGGCAGACCGAAGAAAGAGCCTGCGCCGAGGAGCTCTCTGACGATACCGATAAAGGTCAAGCTGAGCGTAAAGCCGAATCCCATACCGATGCCGTCGAGAGCGCTGTCCAAAACGGGATTACAGGAAGCAAACGCCTCTGCTCTCGCTAAGATGATACAGTTCACGACGATAAGCGGCAAGAAAACGCCGAGCGCGTCGTACAAGGAAGACATATATCTACGCATGATCATCTGCACGACGGTAACGAAGGTCGCGATGATCACCACGAAGGCGGGGATCCTGACGCGATCGGGAATCACTCTTTTTAAGAGTGAGATCATGACGTTGGAGCATAAAAGCACGAAGGTGACCGCCGCGCCCATCGCGAGTCCGTTGATCGCCTGCGTCGTTACGGCGAGGGTCGGACAGGTGCCGAGGACGAGACGGAACGTCGGATTGCTCTTCACGACGCCGTTGGTCAGTATATTCAGTCGCTTGTTATTCATCTCGCCACCCCCTTGATCCTGCTTTGGTACCACTTTACGGCGGCATTGACGGCGTTCGTAACGGCGGTGCTGCTCTTGCTCGCGCCGCTGACCGCGCTGACCTCGTCGGGAGCGTGGGTCTCGCCTTTCACGAGGGCAAATCCCTTGAAATCGGGGGTGATGACCTTGCCGCAATACTGCTTGAAATAACTCTCTTCCAATGCCTTGCTCCCCAGTCCGGGCGTTTCGTTCGCCTCGTATTTCGCGATCTTCTCGATCCTGCCGTTCGTGATGCACACGAGCAAGCGAAGCGTTCCTTTATACGCGCCTTCGCCTTCTACGATCAGGACGTAGGATTCTCCGCCCTTTTGGGATTGGAAGACGTCTATCACGTCGCCGTGATCATAAGTGGTCTCCGCCATAAAGCCTTCCGGAGAGGAATAAGGATCCAATTTCCCGCCGAAGAACGCCTCGGCTTTCTCGGTCAACAGCTTGCTTTCGTCCACATAGGTGACGGAATTGACAAAGCCGAGCAATGCGCCCGCGACGCCCGCGATGACCACGAGAACGAGCGCGGTCATAAAGATCTCGTAACCCAAGCTCTTTCTCATTTCGCCTGCCCTCCTTTCTTGCGGACGTATCCGAAAGGATGGGGTTTGAACGCCTTGTCGATATAGGGCGTGACGATATTCATCAAGAGGATCGCGAAGGATACGCCCTCGGGATAGCTGCCGAAGAATCGGATCAACGACGTGATGATGCCGCAGCCGAAGGCAAACACGACGAGCCCCGTCTTGGTATTCGGCGAAGTGGAGTAATCCGTCGCCATAAAGAAGGCGCCGAGGAATAGGCCACCGCCGAAGATCGACGGCAGGATATATCCGCCGACCGAACCCTTCGCCGCGCCGTAAATCAACGCAAAGAGGGCGACCGTACCGATAAAGGTGACGGGGACGCGCCAATCTATGATGCGGCGCACGATCAAATACACGCCGCCGATCAAGATCGCGAGCGCGCTCGTTTCACCGAGAGAACCGCCGATGTCGCCGAGGAACATCGACAGCACTTGATTCGTTTGGATACCGCCCGTCCGCAGAGAGGCAAGCGGCGTGGCGGTCGTGACCGCCGCAACATCCTTGAGCCCCGGAGCGCCTTTTACGATACAGCGGAAATAGAGGAAGGCTTCGCCTTCACTCCAAATGATCG
>JAFZZX010000134.1 GCA_017615515.1 Clostridia bacterium | reverse complement strand
CTGCGCGTCATCATCAACTTCAGCAAAGACTTGGCAAGCAAACTCTACGCCTCGTCCGATATGTTCTTGATGCCCAGCAAATTCGAGCCCTGCGGCTTGTCGCAGATGATCGCGATGCGTTACGGCTCGGTGCCCGTCGTGCGTGAGACCGGCGGTCTGAAAGACACCGTTCCTCCCTTCAACCCCGAGACGAAGGAAGGCGTCGGTTATACCTTCAAGACCTTTAACGCGCAGGATATGCTCGGCGCGATCTGGCGCGCGGTGGATACCTATTACAATAGGAAGGACGATTGGGCTATCGTCGTGAAGAACGGCATGACCAAAGATTTCAGCTGGTCCGCATCGGCGAAAAACTACGCGGATCTGTACAAATCTCTCAAATAATCAACGGACAGGAGAAAGGACCGAACAATGAAACAATATACCGAACAACAACTCAAAACGCTACTCGAAGAACAGGTAGCGAGACAACAGGGGATCCTCGCGAAGGACGCCACCAAAACCCAAATGTACGAAGCGGTCTGTATGGTCGTCAGGAACATCCTGACCCGTCAGCGCGTCGAGTTCAAGAATAAGATCCATCAAGGCAAATACAAGCAGGTCTTCTATATGTCGATGGAGTTCCTGCCCGGCAGATCCCTCAAGAACCACCTCTTTAATATCGGCTTGACCGACAAGATGGCGGCGGCGCTCAAAAGCCTCGGCTACGATCTCGAGGAGCTCGAAGAGATCGAGCCCGACGCAGGTCTCGGCAACGGCGGTCTCGGCCGTCTCGCATCCGCGTATATGGACGCTTTGACCTCGGAAGGCTATCCCGCTTGCGGGTTCTCGATCAAGTACGACTACGGCATCTTCCAGCAGAAGATCGTGGACGGCTGGCAGGTCGAGATGCCCGACCGTTGGCTCGAGAAGGGCGACGTGTGGCTCGCACCCCGTCCCGAAGAGACCTTCGAGGTGCATTTCGGCGGCAAGGTCGAGGAGACCTGGAACGACGGCATTTTGAAGGTGGAGCTCAAGAACTACACCCCGATCCTCGCGCTCGCCTATGATATGCACATCTCGGGCTACGACAACGACGCGGTCAACCGCATTCGCCTGTGGAGCGCGAAGTCGCCGACCGATTTCGATATGCACCTATTCAACCAAGGCGAGTATCTGAAGGCAATGGAGAACCAGGCGCTCGCCGAGTCGATCTCCAAGGTTCTCTATCCCGCGGATAACAACGTCGAGGGCAAGATGCTCCGCTTGAAACAGCAATACTTCTTCGTCTCCGCGTCGGTGCAGTCCATTCTGCGTAACCACCTGAGGTACAATCCTTCGCTCGACAACCTCGCCGACCTCGTCGCGATCCACATCAACGACACCCATCCGACCCTCGTCATTCCCGAGTTGATGCGTCTCTTGATCGACGAACACGGCTACGGCTGGGAGAAGGCGTGGGACATCGTTCGCAACGTGATCTCCTACACCAACCACACCGTCATGGCGGAGGCGCTCGAGAAGTGGCCGCAAGGGCTCGTCGAACAGCAGCTCCCGCGTATCTATCAGTTGATCGTCGAGATGAACCGTCGTTACTGCATCGATCTGTGGGAAGCCTTCCCGAACGATTGGGACAAGGTCAGCAAGGCGGCGATCATGGCGTACGGCGAGATCCGTATGGCGAATCTGTGCTTGTATGCTTCGCATACGATCAACGGCGTTTCCGCGCTGCATAGCGACATTCTCAAGAAGGACGTTTTCAACGACGTTTACAAGCTGACGCCCGCTCGTTTCACCAACGTCACGAACGGCATTACGCACCGTCGTTGGCTCGCCGAGGCGAACCCGCTCCTGACTTCCTGCATCAAGGAACTCATCGGGGACAGCTTCATTAAAGACGCCGACCTCTCCGCGCTCATGAAGTACGCGGACGACAAGACGGTCATGAAGCAGCTCGCCGAGATCAAGCACAAGAATAAAGAGCGCCTCGCGAAGTATATTTTGGATAACAACGGCGTCGCCGTGGATACCGACAGTATCTTCGACGTGCAGGTCAAGAGGCTCCACGAGTACAAGCGTCAGCTTTTGAATGCCTTGCATATCCTCGACCTCTACTGCGATCTCAAGGATAATCCCGATATGGAGTTCACGCCGCGTACCTTCATCTTCAGCGCGAAGGCGGCTTCCAGCTACTACGTCGCGAAGCTGATCATTCGCCTGATCTATACGATGGGCAACGTGATCAACAACGATCCCGACGTCCGCGGCAGGATCAAGGTGGTGTTCCTCGAGAACTATCGCGTGTCTTTGGCGGAGCTCATTATGCCCGCGTCCGAAGTCAGCGAGCAGATCAGCGTGGCGGGTAAGGAAGCGTCGGGTACCGGCAATATGAAGTTCATGATCAACGGCGCGGTCACGATCGGCACGATGGACGGCGCGAACGTCGAGATCTTCGAGCACGTCGGCAAGGACAATATCTTCATCTTCGGTCTCTCCAGTGACGAGGTGGACAGCCTGTATCAAGGCGGCTACGAGCCCACGCAGTATTATCGCAACAACTATCGCATCCGCAGGGTCATCGATATGCTGAGGAACGGCATCGGCGGCGTGAGTTTTCATGAGCTCGCCGACCTATTGACCATCGGTCGCGGCGGCATGGCGGATCCCTATATGGTGCTTGCGGACTTCGACAGTTACGCGGCGGCGCAGAAGCGTCTCGAAAAGGCGTACAACGATCCGATGGCTTGGAACAAAAAGAGCCTTATCAATATCGCGCAGTCCGGCTTCTTTGCGGCGGACAGAGCGGTCAAGGAGTACGGCGACAGGATCTGGCATTTGAGACCCGTCAAGTAAGAGGATCGACCTTTGTACAAATACAATTCCCGTGTGCATAAGACCCCGTTCGGCGCCGTCCGAGCGGGGGATAAGGTCAAGATCGTCTTTCCCGTCACCCGTTCGGTGTGGGTGGAGAGCGTCAAGATCTTGATCCGTAAGGGAGAGGACGTCACGGAGCGCCTTCTTTCCTTTTGCGGCGACGACGGCACGATCACCTATTTCTGCACGGAGTTCACGCTTGAGGAATGGGGCGTCTATTATTATCGCTTCGAAGTAGTGCTCGTGGGCGGCGGCGTGGATAGAATCGGCGCGGGCGAGAGCGGCGACGCGATGATCGGCGACGATCTGCCCGAGTGGCAACTGACGGTCTTCGCGAAGGATTACGTCGTGCCCGATACCTTGCGCGGCGGCGTGATCTATCATATCTTCGCCGACCGTTTCGCACACGCGGGAAAGCGGGTACAACCCCGCTACGGCTACTTGAAGGAATGGGACGAGCCCGTCACGATCAAGGAGCCGGACGGTAGCTACCGCGCCAACGACTTTTACGGCGGCAATTTCAAGGGTATCACCGAAAAACTCGACTACATCGCCTCGCTCGGCGTGACCGAGATCTATCTGTCCCCGATCTTCGAGGCGAGCAGCAATCATCGTTACGATACGGGCGACTATATGCACCTCGACCCGCTCCTCGGCACGGAAGAGGACTTCGCGGAGCTCATTCGCGAGGCGAGGAAACGCGGGATCGGGTTGATCCTGGACGGCGTTTTCAATCATTCCGGATCGGACAGTATCTATTTCAATCAGCTCGGACATTACGACTCCGTCGGTGCGGCGCAGTCCCTAGATTCTCCCTACAGAGACTGGTATTATTTCGACCGTTTCCCCGACGAATATCACAGTTGGTGGGGGTGCAAGGTCGTCCCTACGCTCAATAAGAGCGCGGCGGGATACCGCGAGCTTCTGTTCGGCAAGGGCGGCGTGATCGAGAAGTGGACGGGATTCGGCATCGACGGTTGGCGACTGGACGTCGTGGACGAACTGCCGACCGATTTCGTGGACGAGCTCCGCGCCGCGATCAAGCGTGCGAATCGGGACGTCGCCGTCATCGGCGAAGTGTGGGAAGACGCGAGCGTGAAGGTCAGTTACGGCACCCTTCGTCCCTATCTGACCAAGGGCGAACTCGACGGCGTGATGAATTACGTCTATAAGGATGCGATCCTCTCCTTCGTCTTGTACGGCGGCGCCAAGGCGTTCGGCGTCAAGGTGATGCGTATTTACGAGAATTATCCGATCGACGTGCTGAATAGCAGCATGACCTTGATCGGCACGCACGACACCGTGCGCGTCTTGAACGCGCTGTCCGGCTACGACGTGCGTTATACGAGCAAGGAACAGCGCCACGAGATCCGCATCACGGGCGAGGCGCGCGACCTCGCGAAAAAGCGGGTCAAGATCGCGTCTCTGCTGCAGTTTTTACTGCCCGGCGTCCCGACCGTCTATTACGGCGATGAGGTCGGCTTGCAGGGCTACGAGGATCCGATGAACCGCGCCCCCTTCCCGTGGGGCAACGAGGACGAGGAACTTCTCTCACATTACCGCTTCCTCGGCTCGCTTCGCAAGACCTATCGAGAGGTCTTGACGGGCGGCATGGATGTAAAGGAGCAGGGCGAACTCCTGATCCTGCACCGTTTCCGTGACGGCAAGAACCTATTTGCGGTCGTGAACCCGACCTTCGAGGATCGAGCGGCGGTCTTCCGTAAGTCCCGCTCCGCGCGCAACGTCCGTACGGGCGAAGTCCTGCGCTCCGGCGATGTCACTACCGTCCCCGCCTTGGATTATCTGCTGTTCGAGTCGATCTGACGGGGAGCCGCCCGCGAGAGGCTTTTCGTTTCGTCGCGTCCCTCGCGCCGAGAACTTCGTCGGATAAACTTGACGAACATGGGCGATCACTATAAAATAGGAAAGGTATGCGTCTGTAGCTCAGCTGGATAGAGCACCGGCCTCCGACGCCGGGTGTCGTTGGTTCGAATCCAATCAGGCGCGCCATAAAGAAACGGTGATTTTGATACAAAATTGCCGTTTTTTATATCATTTTATGGGCAAAATGCCCCTTTTTACCTTGATTTATTGAGAATAGACCATTCCTCGGCTTTATTACGCGCTTTCTCCCGGTTTTTGTTTTTCCTTGAATAAGCGTAATCGTGCAAAAGTAGGGTAATCGTGCAAAAGTGGGGGTAATCGTGTAAATGTAGGGGTAATCGTGCAAGGGTAGGGTAATCGTGCAAAAGTTAGGTAAACTAAAAGGAATGAGTCCGGTACAGTACCGAACTCATTCGCAATTGATCTGTTAATTATTTGTCCAACTTTTTGGGTTCACCCCGGGAGGCACTTCTCGCTTTTTATGTGGGGATCGATCAGATAAACTCTTCGAGCCTGACTTCCCTCGTATCGATCTCGGAGATCCGCTTCCTCAGCTGCAAGGTGTATGCCGGAGAGACGGACAATTCGTCTATCCCGATCTTCACGAAGAAGGGCAGCAGGATCTCGTCTCTCGCGAGCTCGCCGCAAATGCCGACGGGGATCCCCGCCTTGTGGGCGTTATCGGCGACCAGCTTGATCAATCGCGTCACCGATTTATGCCGCGGATCGAACTGCTCTTTTAAGTTGGGGTTGACGCGGTCGAGCGCAAGGGTGTACTGCGTGAGATCGTTTGTGCCGATCGAGAAGAAATCGACCTGCGCCGCGAAGAGATCGGACAGCACCGCCGCGGAGGGGGTCTCCACCATGATGCCGATCTTGACGTCTTCCTTGAAGGGGATGCCCCTTGCCTTCAGATTCGCGCGGGCTTGCGCCGCCGTCTCCTTGATGAAGTCGACCTCGTTCAAGGAGATGATCATCGGGACCATGATCGCGAGATTGCCGTAATACGACGCCCGATAAAGCGCCTGAAGCTGCGTCAGGAAGATCTGCGGACGCGCCATGCAGATCCTTATGCTGCGGAACCCCAGCGCGGGATTCTCCTCGTCGGGGAGGTCGAAATAGTCGATCTTCTTGTCCGCGCCGATATCGAGGGTACGGATGATGACCTGACGAGGGTTCATCTCTTCGACGACCCTCTTGTAATGCTCGAACTGCTCCTCTTCGCTCGGATAGTCGGAAGCCTCGAGATAGAGGAATTCGCTGCGGAAGAGGCCGATCCCTTCGCTGTCGTTTCTCAAGGCGTTCTCCGCCTCGAAGGAGGAGGCGATATTGCTGTAGATCTCGGTCTTCTTGCCGTCCTTGGACAGGGTCGGCTTCCCCTTGAATGCCAAGAGCTTCTCCTTCTCTTCTTCGTAGTCCTTCTGCCGCTTCGCATAGTCGGCGACGACCTGCGCTTCGGGCTCGAGGATCAAGTCGCCCTTCTTGGCGTCGAGGACGGCGTCCATCCCTTCGAGCGTCCCGTCCACCGTCAGTCCGTCGATCCCGCACAAGGAGGGGATCTCCAGCATCCTCGTCAGGATTGAGACGTGGGAATTGCTCCCGCCCTTGACGAAGACGATGCCGAGGATCAGCTTGCGCTCGATCTTCATCAGCTCGCTCGAGGGGAGATCGTCGCAGATGATGATGCTCGGCTCCTTCACCTCGAAGCCTTTGACGTCCTTTTTCAGGAAGGAAACGATGCGGTTTGCCACTTCGCGGACGTCATTCGCCCTTTCCTTCATATACGCGTCATCCATCGACGCGAAGATCGCCGCCAATTGCTCACCGGCGCTCTGCACGGCGTATTCGGCGGTGACGCCACCCTCAAGCTCCGCATTGACGGCGTCCTCGAAGTCGAGGTCTTCCGCCATCAATTTGTGCGTCTCGAAGAGCGCCGCCTCCTTCTCGCCGAGCTTCTCCAATGCCTCCGCATAGGAAGTGTCGAGAGCGTGCACGGTCTCTTCTCTGGCGTGGCAGAAGCGCTCGAACTCTTTCTCCTTGCCGAGACCGACGGTCTTCTCGACCTTTATCGCCGAATAGACCGCCAGCTTTCCCAGCGCGTATCCTTCAAAGACACGATTCGCTTTGTAAGATCTCATAGCTTACAGGTTGTCGCGGAAGACCTTCTCGATCGCGGCGGCAGCGGCTTCTTCTCCCGCACCGTCGACACGAACGATCACCTCTTCGCCGCTCTTCACGCAAAGCGCCATCACGGCGATGATCCTCTTCAGATCCGCCGTCTTGCCCTTGTTCTCGATGGTGACGGTGCCTGCGAATTTCTTCGCCTCCGCCACCACAAGTCCCGCGGGACGAGCGTGAATGCCTTCTTTGTCTTGGATCACATAGCTGAACTGTTTCATAATCTTATCTCCTTTTTATTTGTTTTTGTTTTTGCCGAAGCGAATGCCCTTCCATTTGCCGAGCTCAGGCGTGGGATGATCCTTCTTCAAGATACCGAGGAGAAGGGCGGTCACGACAGAGCCGATCACGACCGAGACCAGATAGAGAGGGATGGCGTAGACAGGCTGAATGGTCGCGAAGACGAATACACCACCGTGCGGCGCTAAGAGCTGGCACTGGAAGAGCCCCGTCAAGAGACCTGCCACGGCGCTACCGCCCATACAGGAAACGATGACTCTCCAGGGATCTGCCGCCGCGAACGGGATCGCTCCTTCGGTGATGAACGCCGCGCCCATCACGTAGTTGACCGTCGCCTCGCCGCGCTCCTTCTTGGAGTATTTCTGCGGGAAGAGGTTCGCGCTGAGAGCGATGCCGAGAGGCGGCACCATACCGCCCGCCATGACCGCCGCCATGATCACGTAGCCCTGGGTCGTCTGCGTGGCGAGCATCGCCGTACCGAAGACGTACGCCGCTTTATTGATCGGGCCGCCCATATCCGTCGCCATCATGAGGCCGAGCAAGGCGCACAGCACGATGAGGAGCGCGGAGTGTCCGCCCATCCATTCAAGCATATTGGAGAATCCGATATTGATATAGATAAGCGGGGTATTGATGAGATACATTATGCCCGCTTCGATGAGGACGCCGATAATGGGGTAAATGAGCATCGGCTTCAAAGAGTCGAGGGACTTGGGCAGACGAGAGAACGCCTTGCCGAGCAAGAGGACGATATAACCGCCGAGGAAACCTGCCGCGATGCCGCCGAGGAAGCCCGCATTCGCAGAGAGCATATATTCCGCGCCCTGTATTGTGGCGAGGATATTAAAGTTCGTCTGCGTGGCGATAAATCCGCCAACCATACCGACGGCGAGACCCGGACGTCCCGCGATGGAATACGCGATAAAGCCGGACAAGACCCACACCATGAATCCGAATGCATATCCGCCGACTGTCTTAAACCAGGCGGCGGCAGGGTTCACGCTACCGAATGCCGCGTTGCCCGCGTTGCCTGCGATCGTGTCGATCAGGAACGCGATGGCGATGAGGATACCGCCGCCGATGACGAAGGGGAGCATATGGCTCACGCCGGACATCAAGTGCTTATAGATCTGATGCCCGATGGACTCCTTGCCGCCGCCTGCCGAAGTCTGCCGCGCCTCCCCTGCCTTGAAGATCGGGGTGGCGGGATCGAGCGCTTCTTTGATCAAGCGTTCGGGCTCGTGTATGCCCTTAGCGACGTGCGCCTGCACGACTCTCTTCCCCGCGAAGCGATCGACGTCGACGTTCACGTCCGCGGCGATCACGACGCCTTCGCAATGCTCGATCTCTTCGTCGGTCAGGACGTTCTTCGCGCCGCCCGAGCCGCGGGTCTCCACCTTGATCGAGATCTCCAGCTCCTTGGCTTTGTCTTTGAGGGCTTGCTCTGCCATATAGGTGTGGGCGATGCCCGTCGGACAAGCCGTGACCGCGAGGACGCGGGGGAAGCCGTCCTCGACGACCTCGTTTTCTTCGAGTTTCGCGCTCTCCGCGTCGTCGATCACCTTGAGGAAGTCCTTGACCGTCCCTGCTGCGATGAGTTTGTTCTTGAATTCTTCGTCCATCAACATCTCGCTCAGTCTCGCAAGCACGTCGAGGTGGACGTTGTCTTCGCTGTTAGGGGCAGCGATCAAGAAGAGCAGTTGCACGGGTTCTCCGTCCAGCGCCTCGTATTCGACGCCGTCCGGGATGACCATCGCGGCGAGGGCGGGCTTCTCCACGCACTCGCTCTTGCAGTGCGGGATGGCGATGCCTTCTCCGATACCGGTGGTCGACTCTTCCTCTCTCTTGAAGACGCCTTTTTGATAGACTTCGACGTCTTTGATGACGCCGCTCTTCGCCATCAAGGCAACGGCTTGCCGGATTACGTCTTCTTTTGATGAGGCTTTGACGTCGATCGAGATCGTATTCTCCGATAACAAATCAGTAATTTTCATAGAACCTCCTTTTGAATTATTCATCCATGACTTTGAGCAACGCTTCCACTTCCTCTTTGGTCGCAAGAGTCTCGCTGAGAGCGGAAGCACTTCCCGTGGCTATCCCCTGTTTGAATGCGAAGCCTACGTCCTTCGTGTCGATGTAGGCGTCGATGAAGCCGGCAACCAAAGAATCTCCGGCCCCCACGGTATTCACCACCTTCCCCGGCGGCGCTTCGCGCAAACGGGGTTCGATATTTTGTCCGACGAGAAGCGCACCGTCCTTCCCTAAAGAGACGATGACGTTTTCCGCGCCTAAAACCAAGAGTTTCTTCGCATTCGCGATCAGTTGATCGGTGTCCTCTATCTTGACCGAGAACATCTCCTCCAGCTCCTCCTTATTCGGCTTGACGAGCAAGGGATGATATTTCAGCGTGTTCAAAAGGATGTCTTTCGTCGCATCCACGATCAAGGTCACGCCGGAGCCTTGGATCCGCTCCAGTATCCTCTCGTAGATATTCGCGGGAAGAGAGGAAGGCATGGTCCCCGAGATGACCAAATAGTCTCCCTTTCCGAGGCGCCCCAACTGCGCGATCAATCGCTCGATCTGTTCGTCCGTGATGTGCGGACCTTGCCCGTTGATCGCGGTCTCTTTCCCCGCACGGATCTTGACGTTGATGCGGGTGAGCCCGTCCACTTCGATGAAGCCGGACGAGATGTTGCGCTTTTCGAGTTCACTCTTGATGAAATCCCCTGTGAATCCGCCCAAAAAGCCGGTGGCGACGCTCGGCTTGCCGAGATTGGCAAGCACGATGGAGACGTTTATGCCTTTGCCTCCCGGATAGGCGACTTCCTTGACCGTGCGGTTGATCTCCCCGATCTCAAAGGTTCGGAGATCCACCACGTAGTCGATCGCCGGCGAAAAGGTAACGGTATAAATCATGAAATACCTCCTGATATAAAGTCGAAAACGCAATAGGCTACGGAGTCCGAAACGAAGTAAGAATGCTTGTACTGTTATTATACACAATGGCACCGATAAAGTCAATACCGCCATTTTCCACCCGCCGCCCCGAGCCGTCATATTATCTATATGATTCTTTCTACTTGTAAAAAGTGTATAGGATGTAATCAGCGTATTGCCATTTTGCGAGAGATAAGGTATAATCGAAAAAGCGGAACGGGCGGCGCGCTTGTCCGCAGGCATACGCCATAGGCGTAAGCGCATAAAAGGGAAGAGGAGCTTTTCGTGAAGGCAAAAGAGAGGATTTATTGTCGCGATCGGTGGGAATGGCGGGCGTGGCTCGAGGAGCATTTCGAAAGCGCAAAAGAGATCTGGTTCGTTTTCCCGTCCAAGGCGTCGGGCGAGACGGGGGTTTCGTACAACGACGCGGTCGAGGAAGCGCTCTGTTTCGGCTGGATCGACGGACAAGCGGGGACCTTGGACGAGACCCACCAACTGCGCCGTTTTACGCCGCGCAGGAAGGGGAGCGCGTATTCGCAACCCAACGTCGAGAGGCTGATCCGGCTGGCCGGGCAGGGCTTGATACACCCGAAAGTCCAAAAAGAGGTGCAACCGATCCTCGACGCGCCTTTCGTCTTCCCCGAGGACATTCTCCGCGAGATCAAGCGGGACGAGGTCGCGTGGCGCAACTACGAACGCTTTTCCGAACCCTACAAACGCATTCGCATCGCCTACATCGACGCGGCGAGGAAACGCCCCGCCGAGTATAAAAAGAGGCTCGCGAACTTCATCCAAAAGACCAAAGAGAACAAGTTGATCGTCGGGTACGGCGGGATCGAAAAATATTACAGATAAACTTGGCGCATCGGCATAAAAGTGGCGCTGCCTCGGAAGGAAAGCCATCTTTTTGGGTGGTTAAAGCTTTCTTTCGGCTTGGTTGTCGATATTTGGTAAGATCGGTCGAAATCTCGTAAAAAATCCGAGATCCGGCTATGGTCATTGTTTTCTCCGAATGGTACAATATGGATGTAAAAGATCCGATAACGCCAAAAGGAGGTTAGACCGATGTAAGCACGGACAAAGCGGATCGCGAGTGGAACAAGCGGCATAAAACGGGAAGATCCCGTCGTGGGGGATGCGATCCTCGCGAAGCACAAGATGCCGCAGGGCGAAAGCGGTGCCGAAAACGGCACGACAACGAAAAAGAATAATTAAAAGAAAGAGGTACAAAAACTATGGAACAAATAAAAAATAAAACGGTGTATTTTCTGATCGACTGCTCCGGCTCCATGTACGGCAGTCGCGCGGACGCGGTCAACAATGCGATGGCGCAAGTCGTCAGCCAGGTGTTCGACGATATTAGGGGAACTAAAGACGCGACTCTGAATCTCAGCTTTGTCGTGTTGGGCTTTACCGACGCGCATAAGGACAAGGTCTTCGAGATCGTCCCCAAAACCGCATTGGAAGATTTTAAGACGTGGGATCCCATTGATCCCGAAGCTTTCAACGGCGGCACGCCGACCGGCGCGGCGCTCAAGAAGGTTATCGACGATCTTCAGGGCGGCGCATATCATGGGGACGTGGATGTGAACGCCGTAGCGCCCGCGATCATCTTGATCTCGGACGGCGAACCCAACGGCAAGGATCCCACCTATGAGGAAATGCTCGAATGCGCCGAGAAGGGCAATCCCCACGAGGTCACGGCATTCCGCAAAGCGTTGCGTGTGGCGCTGGGTATCAGCGTCAATGACGCGGGCAGGGAAAGTCTCAAGAAGTTCGGCAAAGTGAGCGCGCGTATGGAAAGGTCGGGAATCGCCGCCTACTACGACTGCTCCGAACAGTATGCCAGCGAGTTCGCGGAGATCCTCAAGTCCGTCACGATCAACGCCTCTATGGTGTAATCGTATCAATGCGTCGAGGGGGATATTCTATCCCCCTCTTTTGCAAAGGAGAAGTTGATGAAAGAGAACACAACGACTATAAACGATACGGTGGGAGTTCCGCTTGACGGGGGTACTCCGCGGGAAGAAAGGAGCGTCGGCACCTTGCGCGACTTGTCCTATAACGAGCGTTTGCTCGCCTCGATCGAGATGCTTTCCCGTCTTTCGGAGGCACAGGGGGCGAATGTCGATCTCCTTTCCCAAATCGACGCAGTCAAAGGGTTTTGTCCTTTGTTGGCGGACTTGGACGCCGCGCGTTTCCCCGAGTTGCTTGCGACGATGAAAAGGCAGACACCGCCGCAAAGCGACAACGTATTCGCCGCATTTCTCCTGTTCTACGTTATGTCGGGCGGAAAGTATCCGCAAGACTGTTGGGAGGGAGCGACAGCAGCAGACGGCAAAACGACGCTCGGCGCGATCCGCGAAGACGCGAAAGCGCTGTCTTACGCATTGTCGAGCGCGGGCGCGGCTGACTTGGCGGAGAGTGCGAATGTGCTGGCGAGAGCGGTTCGTCGCAAGGCGGAACGCGCCGATCTCGAATCCCTTACGGAGGGAGAGGCGGGCGTCGGACGGGTGAAGATTTACGAACTGCTGTGGGAAGTTTTTGTGGAGAAGTACGAAAACTTCAGCGTCGCGTTTTGGATCAAGAAGATTGCGGAGTTTCGCGACATGGAGTTCGCGATCCGCGAGGGGTGTGAATATCGCGAGCGAAGAGGCAACGCCGAAATCTATGCCGTCTCTTACGAGGGCAAACTCAGCAAGCCGATGCACGATCATTGCGAGGACTGCTGCTTGGTGACCTTCTTCGACAAAAGTACCTGGCTCGCTGTTTCCGCGGACGGTGTGGGCAGTTGCGTAAACTCCTATTTCGGATCGGAATTCGCCGTAAAGGCACTCCGAGCCGTGATCGAGAAGTATTTGAAACGCAACCGGATCGTCGGGCGCAGGAGAACGCGCGACGAGCAGGGCAACAGGCAGAGACTCAAGGCGGTCTCGGACGACGCTTGGGCGAAGTTGATGCATTATCTGCGCTTCGGTCTCGCGAAGGATTTTCATTCCGCGTGGGAGTTGGCGGTTCGCTCTTCCGATGCGTTCAAGAGCGATCCGAATGCGGAACTCGTCGATTTCACGTCGACGCTCCAATTTGCGTTCGGGTGCAAAGCGTTCATCGCCTGCGGACGCGTGGGAGACGGGGCGTTTTTCGTGAGAAAGCGCGAAGGGATCGGCGCGAACCGCACCTACGGGTGTTTCTTCCTGAACGACGGGATCTCCGGCGTGACGCAGACTTCGGTTTTCAGCGTTGCGCACCTGAAGAAGACGCCTTCCGCTTTGCAAGTCGATTTCTTTCGCCCCGAAGAGGTGTCCGACATCGTCATCACGTCGGACGGCGCCGAGAGTGCGCTCGGCGCAACGGTAACTACGGCGAGCGCTTTTACGCGTCGTATGCGGGAGCTTCCGTTCGACGCTCGGTGCGAGGCGCTGTCCGCAATGGCGCGCGACGGTTCGGACTACAACGAGACCGCTCGCGGCACGGGCGACGACAGCACGATCGTGCATATCGTGCTGAAAAGCGCCAAAGGAGAAGAGTAAATGAAAGTCAACGACACGATCAAGATCGCAGGCAAGTCTTACTCTGTGCTGAGTAAACTCGGCTCGGGCGGACAAGGATCCGTTTGGCGGGTAAAATGCTCGGAGGACAATCGGCTCTATGCGGTCAAGATCCTCGATGAAAAAGACAGCAATCGTCGCGTAAGTAAGATCGCGAATATCAAAAGGCTAATCAGCGAGAAAGCCGATTTGAAGATGATCGAAACCGTCAAAAACGGATCGGTAACAGGGGTCAATCACGTTTGTCCTATTGCCTTTTTCACCGATCCCGCCACGAAGGAAGTGGGGTATGTGATGGAGCTTGCTTCGGGCAAGTCTCTGAGTTCGCTTTTGGCGGACGGTACGATCCGCGGAATGTCCATGGAGCGGAAACTCGGCTTGCTGAAAAAGGTCGTTGCCTCGATCGAAAGGCTCCATACCGTCGGATATTGCTATACCGACATCAGCTTTGGCAACTTTATGTGGGATGAAAAGGCAGATATGCTGTACGTGATCGACTGCGAGAACATCGCTTGCACCGCCGATATCAACAACGGAAAGTGCAATTTTCTGATCGGCACCGGCTTCTTTATCGCGCCGGAAGTGGCGTTCGGACAGTCGAAGGTCGGCTACGATTCGGATCGGTACGCGCTGGCGACTTTGCTCTTTCGCGTGCTGACCGACGACGTGCTGCAATCGGCGTATCACGGCGTCGCGATGTATTCCGCTCGCCCGGCGTGCCAGAGTATGCTCGAAGTGGCAGATTACGAGAGCGAAGGCGATATCGACAGGAATTGGCGTAAGTTCGTCTTCGATCCGACGAATCGCTCGAACGGGTTGGACAACCTGTGCCGCAACAGCAAGAACCCCGCGAACATCGCCTTTCGCAAAGAGGTCGAACGGGTCATCGCGATCTGGAAAGGCTTGGACCCGAGGCTGAAGGACGCCTTTTTAAGGACCTTCCTCGATCCGTTCGATCGGAAGGCTCGTCTGACTGCCTCGGCGTGGCTGCAGTTGATCGACGAGGTCTTGCGCGGCAAGACGGTCGACAATAGTACGGTGCACGTGAAGAAAATCGACCCTTCGACCATACCCCAACCGCAACCCCAACCGCAACCTTCCGTCAAACCTGCTCGTCCGAACCCGATCCACAAATACCCCGCTTTCGTCCCCGCCGGCGGCAATAAAAAGCCCGCTGCGGTCAGCGCGAGCGCTTTGCCCCCGAAACCCTATCTGATCGGCACGACGGGCAAGACCCTCGCGATCACGGCGGACGAGATCGCTCTCGACGGCAAGACGCTCGGTCTTACGCAGGGCGCGATCGGGACGATCAAGCGTGTAGGGAGCGGTTACGCGTTCACCTCGCAGAT
>JAFZZX010000133.1 GCA_017615515.1 Clostridia bacterium | reverse complement strand
CTATTCACCGCCGCCTGCCCGATGTCGTTATTCGGGAGCTTGGAGACGAACGCCGCGTCCACGCCGTAATTCGCGAGAGACACCGCGACGTTGGCTTCGCCGCCGCCGAAAGTCACTTGGAACTTGTCCGCCTGCACGAAACGAAGATACCCTTCGGGGGCAAGCCTCAACATCAATTCACCGAACGTTACTGCTTTCATTATTTTACTACCTCCATCGCTTCTTTAGATAAAGCGGTTATTTTGTCGAATTCTTTTGCCTTGATCAGGCTGTCCTTGACCATCCAGCTGCCGCCGCAGGCAATGACCTTGCCCGTCTCGAAGTAGCCCCTGATATTCTCGGCGGAAATGCCGCCCGTGGGCATAAACTTGAGCTGCGGGAAGGGACCCGCAAGCGCCTTGATGGTCTTTACGCCGCCGTAATTCTCCGCCGGGAAGAACTTGACGACTTTGAGCCCTTCGGCGATCGCCATCATGACCTCGGTCGGGGTGACCACGCCGGGCAAATACAGCACGTCCGCCGCGCGGCACACGTCGGCGACTTCCTTGCTGAACCCAGGACCCACGATAAACTTCGCGCCGCAAGCGACGGCTTTCTCCGCCTGCTCCTTATGGATGACCGTGCCCGCGCCCACCAGCATATCGGGGCACTCCTTCGCCGCGAGGGCGAGAGCGTCGGGACCGCAAGCCGTGCGGAAGGTGATCTCCGCGCTCATGATGCCGCCTGCGGCAAGTGCCTTCATCAAGGGCAAGGTATCCGCCACGTCGTCGATCTTCACGACGGGTACGATCTTACATTCCGCGATGCGTTGCAATAATTCGTCTGTCATTTCTTTTCCTCCTAAAGAATACTCGTTTTTCGCGGCGACCGAGGACCGCTCCCATAAAAAAACGCGTCGCCGATCCGATCCCTCCGAAAGATCACGATAGGCGACAACGACTCATTTTCTCATAGAATACTCTCCCGATCACGTATGCGCGCATTTATGCGCTATGCGTATATGATAACATAAAAGATTATAAACCGTCAATAAGGAAAATCAATGATTTTATATTTGCGGTGCATCTACACGGAAAGGGCTGATCAAGAATAGCGTTTGAACAGATCGTCGAGTTCGCGAACGAATTTCTTGGTCTCGGAATTGGTGCGCCCTTTGAAGTTCTTGATCAATTCGCCGATCCTGCCGCCCGACTCCAAAAGATACTTATATACGGTATTCGGCGTTTGGCGGCTGTGCAGTTCGGGGATATAGCCTTCCTTGATGCGAACGTTTTTAAGAAGATCGTAGGACTCGGAGAACTTCGGAGCGACGGCGTTGAAGGTAAATTGTTTTCTGACGTCGTCCGCCCACTTCTCGGCGTTGTCGCCCCCGCCATGCACGACGAAGACCCTCTCGGGACGAGTGTCGTAGGCGTCGAGCCAGCGCATCAAGCCCACCCGATCGGCGTGAGAGCTGGTATTGCCGAGCACGGCGACGTGCGCGTTGACCGCGATGTCCTCGCCGAAGATACGCACCCGCTTGGCGCCGTTCAGGATCGCGTGACCGAGGGTGCCGATCGCCTGATAACCGACGAACAGCACGGTGCACTCGTTGCGCCACAGATTGTGTTTCAAGTGGTGACGAATACGTCCCGCCTCACACATACCGCTCGCGGAGATGATGACCTTCGGCATAGGGTCCTCGTTGATCATTCGGCTGTCGTCCGACGAAAGGGAGACGCTGAGCCCGTCGAATCCGATCGGGTTGACACCCGCGTCCACGAGCGCTTTGGTATCGGCGTCGTAATAGGATTCTCCTACCTCGCTGAAGATGTTGGTGGCGTCGATCGCAAGGGGACTGTCCACGACCACAGGGAAGCCGTCGTGTCCCTTGACTTTCCCTTGCTCCTTGATCCTGCGAATGAAGTAGAGGATCTCCTGCGTGCGCCCCACGGCAAAGGAGGGGATCACGACGTTGCCGCCTCTGTCGAGGGTGGTTTGAATGATGCGCGCAAGCTCGTCCTCGGTGCCGCCGACCGATTCGTGAACGCGGTCGGCATAGGTGCTTTCCATCACGATATAGTCCGCGTTTTTCAAATAAACGGGATCGTTCAAAAGGGGTTGGTCGACGTTGCCGATATCACCCGAAAAGACGATGGTCTTTGTGACGTCGTCTTCGGTGGCGGTCACGGTGACCGAGGCGGAACCCAAAAGATGCCCCGCATCGCTGAAAGAGATCTTAAAGCCGCGGAAAAGC
Organism: Clostridia bacterium; assembly: GCA_017615515.1. Classification (GTDB taxonomy): domain Bacteria; phylum Bacillota; class Clostridia; order Christensenellales; family CAG-1252; genus CAG-1252. The sequence continues at coordinate 2,450 of JAFZZX010000133.1, read as the reverse complement.
TCCTTTTCTTCGCCGTAATCGAGGGCGTTGAAATAGCCGCAGACCTTCTCCGCGTCCTCGGTCGTATAGAGCGGTTCTATCTCGAAGTCGCCGCTGCGTTGGTACTTGCGATTTTTCCACTCGGCGTCGCTTTCCTGGATGTGGGCGCTGTCGAGCAACATGATCGAACAGAGTTTCTTGGTCGCGGACGTGCAATATATGCGCCCGCGAAAACCTTTTTTATAGAGGAGAGGAAGCCTGCCGCTGTGATCGATGTGGGCGTGGGTCAACAGAACGTAGTCAATGGTCGACGCGTCGAACAGAAAACCGTCCTCTTCTCCGTCGAAAACGTCCGTCCCCTGACGAAGTCCGCAATCGATCAAGACGTTCTTGCCCGAGATCTGCATCAGAAAGCAACTGCCCGTCACCTCTCTCGCCGCACCGTAAAAAGTCAAAATCATTCGGGTCCCTCCGCATTCCATCATTTGATAGTATTATTATAGCATCCGTTATGCGAAAAAACAATATCGCTCCCGCGAAAAGCGTCGCTTTTTTCGAGAAAGTCGGGGATAAATCGCCGAAAGCACTTGACAGATCAGTAAAAGCGAAGTATCATAACGGTATCAACCGAAAGGGAGAAAAATATGACCAAACATTATACCGTTAGCTTTTTCTTTACGCCGAGAGCGATGTGTAACTGAGAGTGATCTCGAAGATACGCACCGCTACTTTTGCACGAAAAAGTAGCGGTTTTTTTATTAAAGGGGGAAGTATGGATAATAGGAACGAAAGAATAAGGATCGCATACTGCGGCGCACAGGGCTCCTTTGGGCAGCAGGCGGCTCGCGCTCTCTTTCCCACAGGGGAACTCTTGCCCTGTTCGACCTTTGCGGCCGCATACGACCGCACGGTGCGCGGAGAATCGGATCGCACCCTGCTCCCTCTCGAGAACAGCTATGCGGGCGAGGTCGGCGCGACGATGGATCTATTGCTCAGCGGCAACCTCGCGATCACCGACGTCGTGGAAATGCGCGTGGTGCAGAACCTCGTCGCGGTCAAAGGGACGAAGATCGAAGAGATCGAAACCGTCATCAGCCATCCGCAAGCGCTCGCACAATGCGCCGACTACCTCGCCGCCCACCGTTTCCGCGAAGAGATCGAGGAGAATACCGCCTTCGCCGCGAAGAAGGTCGCAACGATCGGCTCGCACAAGATCGCCGCGATCGCGAGCAAAGCCGCCGCAGAGGCGTACGGGCTCGAGATCATCGAGGCGGACGTCGCGGAGAGTCGCGACAATACGACCCGTTTCGCCCTGCTCACACCCGAGCCGTCCTTAAAGCGCGCGGGAGAACGCCTGGTCTTGCTCTTCACCGTCCTTGACCGTTCGGGCGCCCTCATCGAAGCGCTGAAGATCATCGCAAACTACGGATTCAATATGAAATCCCTGCACAGCCGCCCGCTGAAGGAGAAGGCGTGGCAATACTATTTCTACGTCGAAGCGGAAGGAAAGGGAGACGAGATCGCCCTGCTCCGCGAACTCGCGGAATGTTGCTCCAATGCAAAGATCGTCGGCAAATACTTGCCCGACGTAACGATAGAATAAGGAGAAAAAAGCTATGAATATGACCTTTGAACGCAAAGTCGCCCTGCCGATCGAGATCAAGGAAGCCTACCCGACCGACATTAACTCGGCACGACTCTTCGAGGAACGCGACGTACAGATCAAACGCATTTTAGCGGGAGAGGACGATCGATTGCTCGTGATCATCGGCCCCTGCTCCGCCGACAACGAGGACAGCGTGATGGACTATATAAGTCGCCTCGTGAAGGTGCAAGAGCGCATCAAGGACAAGGTCTTGATCGTGCCGCGTATCTACACAAATAAGCCGCGCACGACAGGCGAAGGCTACAAAGGGATGCTCCACCAACCCGATCCGAACGGCAAGCCCGATCTGATGAAGGGGCTCATCGCGATCCGAGAACTGCATATCCGTGCGATCCGTGAAACGGGCTTTACCTGCGCGGACGAGATGCTCTATCCCGAGAACTATCGTTACCTCGACGACGTCCTCGGCTACGTGGCGGTCGGCGCGCGTTCGGTGGAGAACCAACAGCACCGCCTCGTGTCGAGCGGGATCGACGTCCCCGTCGGTATGAAGAACCCGACCGGCGGCGACTACAGCGTGATGCTGAACTCGATCACCGCAGCGCAGCATTCGCACACCTTTCTCTACCGCGGATGGGAAGTACACTCCCTAGGGAATCCCTACGCGCACGCCATTTTGCGCGGCTACGTGGACAAGCTCGGACGCTCGCATCCAAACTACCATTACGAGGACATCGTCCTTCTGCTCGAGATGTACCGAGAGCGTGGACTCCTGCATCCGTCCGTCATGATCGACTGCAATCATTCCAATTCGGGCAAGAATCCCTTTGAACAAGAACGCATCGTCAAAGAGGTACTTTCCGGT
>JAFZZX010000132.1 GCA_017615515.1 Clostridia bacterium | reverse complement strand
GACGGATGAGGTGTTTTGCACCCTTTGTAAAGGGGGATTGGGTTTTTCGAGTGAAGCGAGAAAAAACGGGGGATTTAAACCCACCATTCCCGCCTAACGGCGGCAATCAAGCCTCCCTTACAAGGGATGCAAATCTGCGCGTCAGCGCCTAGAGCGAGCGTAGTCGAGCGCCCTCAGACAAACGCGGAGAGTGGTGCGAAGACGAACGCTCAGCATTTCTCCTCCCGGGCGAGGGCAGAGAAGAGTTGCAACCGCAAGGCTCCTTTCCCCCCAAGCGGGCGCAAAGAAAGCAGTAGAGACGAGCGCTCCGTGAAAAAGGGAGCAGGCGCGTACTCCTTTGTACGTAACTGCTCCCTTTTGATACGGTAGCGAAGTATATGCTACTTTATTTGCGCCCGCCTTAGGAAACTGCGATCGTTACGGCAAGCACCGTCGCCGCCGCATCATCGAAGGTCAGCATAAAGGTAACGTAGCTATTCGGCGCCTGCGCGTTCAGATAGTCCGCGCCGATCAGCAATCTGCCGATCTCGGGATCGAACTCGCCGTCGCCGTCGAAGATCGAGAAGTCCGTGCCGCCCTTCACCGCGATCGACTTCACGTCGTGCTCGTAGTTCATGAAGGTCACGGAAACGGGCAGATACGCGCCTTGCTTGTAGATCAAGCTGGTCTCGGTCGTGGACTCGGGCTTGCGCGTGTCGGTCACCTTTACGATCAAGGTGGAGACGTTCACGTCGGTCAGCACGTTGTAGGTGTAGGTGCCGACGCGGAGACTATTCAGATAGGACTCTTGCAAGGTGACCTTGGTCGTGCCCTTCGCGCCGTTCAGACCGACGGTGTATTGACCCGCCACGCCGTTGCCGTCGAGCTTGTCGAAGGTGGCGTTGCCGAGCATCATCTCGAAGAAGCGGCTGCCGCTCTGCGCCTTGTCGTATTCGATGGTCAGGACGCCGCCCTGCGCCGACTCGATCACGGGCTCGGTATTGTCGACCACGGTCAACGACAGAGTGACAGAGGAGCCATCGACCGTCGCACGGAAGCTGTACGGTCCGACCTTGAGGGTGGAGAGATAAGCGGCATTGATCGTCACGCTGCTGCCCGCAACGGTGTAGTTCGCCTTGGAGATGCCGTTGTCGGAGAGGGTGATCGAGGAACCGGTCGTGAAGATCGTGTATTCGACGTCCGCAGGTGCGCTCTTGTCAAAGGTCGCGACGGATACGCCCGCCACGATGGGCGCATTGGCAAGGACGTTGATCGTGAAGTTGCGCTTCTCGGTGCCCGTCGCTCCCTCGAACTTCATCGAGAAGGTATGGGTGCCCGCCGTGAGTCCGGAGAGGAACTCCTTGGAAATGCGCGCACTCTTCGCGCCCACAGCCACGCGACCGTCGCCGACGCTCAAGCCGCTGCCTTCGACGCCGAGCGGCGTGAAGAGATATGCCTCGTACGCCACCGTCACGTCGGCGCAAGCGCCGTTCTTCGCGAAGGTATATGCGTTCTCATAGAGGGCAGGCACGCGATCGTCCTCGACGATGACGTTCAGCCCGAGCTCGGTGCCGTTGCTTGCGACCACGGTCAGCTCGTAGGTGTCGGGTTCCTTATCCTTGAGCGCCGAAGCGTAGATCACGAGGGTGCCCGCGCTGTCCACGCTGTATTCGCCCGCATTGAGACCCTTGATCTCCTTGACCTTGCTGCCCGAGAGGTCGAGAGCAAAGACGACGTTCGCCTTCGCGCTCTTCAGGAAGCTGCGGGTCGTGACCGCCGCGCTGATCGGGGTGGAGTCGCCGACGTTGACCGTCAGGCTCACGCGACCCTTATCGGTCACGTAGACGAAGGTGTATTCGCCGACGGCGAGACCTTCGAGGAACTCCTTGTAGATCGTGACGGCGCCGGTGTCCGCAACGGCGTAGGACGCCACGTCGATGCCGTTGCCGTTCAAGGCGATGAAGTTGGATTGATTCTTCTTGACGTCGAAGGTGACGTTCTCGGGCTTTTCCTTATCGAAGGAAGCCACCGTATCGGTGCAGGTGGGCATCACGGCAGCCTTGTGGAAGGAGACGGTGCCCGTCACGTAGTTGTCGTTCTTCGCCGTGATCTTCACGACCGCGGTGAACTCGGTGCCCACGGCGGGATTGACCTTCACGAAGCCGTCCACGAGGGTGATATAGTCAGCCGCGTCATCAAGGTATTCGATGTCGAAGCTGTCGAGAGAGACCTTGATATTCTTCGCGTCCGCGACCCTATCAAGGTCGAACGCATTGACTTCCACTTCGTTGAAGGCAGCGGTCTTGCCCTGCACTTCCACCGTCATATCCTCGTTGACGAGGGATTGCACGAGGTACTTGGAGCCGTACTCGAAGAGAGGATACTCAAGGCGTCCGAGCTCCCAATCCTTGTCCCAGCCCTTCCAGCCGATGCCGGGGATGTCGATACCCGCTTTGATCTGGAAGTTGAAGGCGAGATACAAGCCGCCCGTGACGTAGTAGCCCTTAATGACGTGCAAGGTCTTATCCTCGAGCGCCGCTTTCATGTCGAGACGGAGCTGACCCGCGATCTCGGCATACGCGCCGGTCTTCACCTTGAAGCCGATACCGACCACTTCGAGCAGGCTGGCGGTCAACTTGACGTACACGCCCGCTTCCGCCTTGAGTTTGCCGAGCATCACGAGATCCTTTGCGGAGGAATTGGTGTCGATGCTCTTGTAGCTGTCGATCTGTCCGTCAACGTAGGTCACGCCCGCGGTGATGTCGGTTTCGTAAACGTACTCGAAATTGATCTGCGCTTTGATGCCGAGGTTGATGTCCACGCCGAACTCAATGCCGAGAACGAAGCAGTAGATCGGATATTTATAGGAATAGATCGGAAGTTCCGCGCCCACGATGCCCTTTTCGGCGGTCTTGCCGGTAACGAGGTCGGTAAACTTCTTTTTGAAATCCTCAATATCGGTGGCTTGGAGCTTGGCGTCCGCGGTCTCCATCTCGATCGACGCGACCGTCTTGGTCTTGATATTCACGCCGAGGTCGAGCTCCAGATCGTCAAGGTCGCCGTCGAACTCCCAGTTCAGGTTGGGGGTCAGATTGATCGTGTTCTTGACCGCGAAGGTGACGTCCACGCCCTTCGCGAGGGTGATAATGAAGTAGAAGTCGAGTTGGATCTTCTCCTTATCGACGTTGTACTCGAACTTCGCGACCATCTTGGGGCTGTCCTTGACGGTCTTTTCGAACTTGCCGCTCAGAAGGTCGAACGCCTCGACCGCCGCCTCGTAGACCGCCGCGGTGAACTCGCTCTTGTCGAGCGCCTCTTGCAGCATCTGCTCGTTCACGGTGAAGTTGCCTTCGTCAATGGTCAGGGTCTTGTAAATGTCGATCTTCTTGACGACGTCGCTGACGCCGGCGAGACGGCAGTAGATCTCCTCTTTGCCGTCCACGATCTCGGACTCACGCTCGACGACGTAGGCAGCCATGCCGTTATATTCGTAACCGGGAATATCGCCCGCGTAGAGGACTTCGAGATCCGCGTCGAACCCGCCGTCGACGGGCTTCTTGGCGAGGATCACGTCGCCCTTTTGGTAGCGCTCACTCGCCACCGCACCGAGTGTGACGGTGTAATAGGTGTTGCCGGAAACGTCAAGCGCCTTGACCGTCGTACCCTCGAGATCGGTCTCCTTGATCCCGTCCTGCTTGGTCACGTTTTCAACGGTCTTGTCGCCCTTGATCGTGAAGATGAAGGAATCGAGATCCTTGTACTGCGCCGCCACGAACGAAGCGCCCGTCGCCCAGATGCGATAGGTCGCGCGCGCCTTGAAGCCGTCGCGAGCGGTGATGCGATAGACGCCATCGCCCTGACGCTCGCTCTTCAGCGGGACCTTATTGCCCTTGCTGTCGTGAATGATCACGAAGTTATCGAGGGCGGTGGAAGGATCGCGGTCGGCGAGAATGTCGAAGAAGGTGTCTACGCCGAGATCCTTGAAGATACCGGTTTCGGTAGCTTCGGAATCGACCGCATAGGCGACCGGCTCGTCCTTCTTGCCGATCACGCCGGCGGCAAACAGTCCGAGGACCGTCGCGGCGGCGATCACGATCACGATGGGGATGATGATCAACAGTTTTTTCATAGATTATCCTCCGATTTGAGAATCTGCTTTTTTACGCGTTCGGGCACGCCCGAAAACTTATATACTATAATACCACGCGTCGCGCACAGAAAACAAGAGTTTTTTCTTATTTATATTAATTTAAGGTGGATTTATGTGCGAATAACGAAGAGAAAATATGTTATTTTTGCGGATTTATCCGATCAAAACAAAAAAGATCGCCGCCTACGAAAAAGGGCGGACCCGATCGATCGACCGCACGGATCCGCCCCGTTCTACGCCGAACCTTCCCCTATCGGTCACATCGGTATCGTCAGTTTGATCACGAGTTCCCGCCCGTCGCTCTCGCAGCAGGCGGTGCCGCCGTGCGCCTCAACGATGGACTTCACGACAGACAGTCCGACGCCGTGTCCGCCCGTCGCGGTGTTGCGCGAAGAGTCGGGGCGATAGAAGCGCTCGAAGAGTTCGGGATGGGCGCCTTTTCCGAGAGAGGCGTCGTTACGGGTCTCCACGACCGCCAGTTTCCCCTCGCGGCGAAGCGCAAGGGTTATTCTGTCGTTTTCGGCGTATTTGATCGCGTTGTCGAGGAGCAACGACGCCGCACGGCGGATCATCTCCTCGTTTCCGTTCACGCTAAGGTCGGCAAGATCGAGAACGATCTCCTTGCCCCCTACGAGCGCGGCCTCCTTGAAGCCTTCCGCGCAGTCTTCCAAGGCACTCTTTAGGGAGAAAGTCGCCTTCGGGATCTCGCTGCCTACCTCGTCCATTCGGGATAGGAAGACCAGTTCTTTGGTCAGCTTGGACAGCCGATCGACCTGCCCCTTGATGGATTCGAGCCATTCGTTGCCTTCCCCGATCTCCAGCTCCAACAGCTCGGCGTTCGCGCCGATCACCGTGAGCGGCGTCTTGAGTTCGTGACCCGCGTCGGTGATGAATTGCTTTTGCTTTTTGTAGCTCTCTTCCACCGGTGCAAGCACCCGCGCGGACAGCAGTATGATCAGGATCGCGATGGCAGCCAGCCCGATCGAGGTGATGATCGCGCTGATCACGATGAAGGTACGGCACGCGTCGATCTCCTTCTCGCAATCGAGGAAGAAATAGTGGTATCCGTTCTCGGTCTCGCGCCTAAAGTAGCGATAGTTCCCGACGAATCCGCGTTCTCCCGAGGCATTGTCGACGATGTCCGCAACGTCCGAGGCATCGACGAAAGCGATCCTGCCGAGATCGTAGTGTGTGACCCCACCGTTCGCGTCCGTTTCCACCGTAAAGTAACGCGCGGAGAACGCCGTTTCTCCGGGCAAATCTTTCGGCTTTTCACCCGATTTTCCCGCATTTTTGCCGCTTCCTTGCGGCTGGTCTCCCTGCGGAGGCGCAAAGGGCGACGGCATAGCGTTTTCGACCTCGAGGAAGGCGATGGTGTCGTCCGCGTCCGCGCGCATATCGAGGTAGTTCGCGACGTCGATGCCGACCACGATCACGAGAATGACCGCCGCCACCACCGCAAGCGCGAGCCAAATGAATCTTTTTCTGAGTTTCTTGATCATAATATCTCCAAGGTATAGCCGGCGTTCCGCAGCGACTTGATCGAGAGGTTCGCTTTCACCGCCGCAAGTTTCTTCCTGAGGTAGGAGACGTACACCCATACGACGCTGATGTCGCTGTCGCTGTCGTAGCCCCAAATCTTCTCCATAAACTGCTCGGGCGAGATCACCTGCGAAGGCGCGCTCATCAGCATCTCGAGCATCTGAAACTCCTTGCTCGTCAGGCGGGTCTCTCCTTCGGGGGTCGAGAGCAGATAGGTCGAGCGAGAGAGGGTGCAGTTGCCGTAGACGAGGTTCGCGTCCACGCCCACGGTCAAGCGGCGCGTGATCGCGCGAACGCGCGCAAGGAGTTCCTTGACGGCGAAAGGTTTGGTCAGATAATCATCCGCCCCGCTATCCAGTCCCAGAATGCGGTCGTCGATCTCGGATTTCGCGGTCAAGATTAGGACGGGCAGGGTCTTCCCCGCCTTCCTTACTTCCTTCAGCGCCGTGATGCCGTCCTTTTTGGGCATCATCACGTCCAAAACGGCGCAGTCGTAGTCGCCTTCCATAAGATAAGTGACCGCGTCTTCGCCGTCAAAGACCGCGTCCACCGAATAATTGTTCTTCGTGAAGATCGCGACGAGCGCCCTATTGAGCTCCCTCTCATCCTCCGCAAGCAATATCCGCATGACTTCCTCCTCCGCCCGCCTCTCGGCGAGCCACCTTCTATTATACACGATTATACGGGGGAAAGCTTAAATAAAACTTAAAACGCAGGGTCCAAACCCAAACAGGCGCTTTTTACCTTCTCCGACTTTTAGGACGCACGCGCCTATTATGCCTTGACTTTATTAAGACGCGAGGACAGGAGGAACGCAAGGACGATCTTGATGAGATCGGGGAGGATGAAGGGGACGACGCAGACCATCAGGGCGTGGACGATGGTGCCGCCCATCATATAGACGAACCAGGCGCTGCCGCCGAGGTAGATCAGCGCGAGGGAAACCGCCGCAAGGAGATAATGCGTCCAACGGGGTATCTTGAAAAAGGAAACAACGAAATAAAGGAGCGCCACCGCCGCAAACGCCATAATGAAGCCGCCCGTCGCGGAGAGCAGCACCGAAAAGCCGCCGCGGAAGCCCGAAAAGACGGGAAGCCCGACCGCGCCCATCAAGAGATAGAGCCACACGGCGATCGCGCCGCGCCTGCCGCCCAAATACTCGAGGGTAAAGAAAATGCCGAAAACCTGGAGCGTGAAAGGCACGGTCGCGGGGATCGTGATGAAGGCGCAGACCGCATTGACGGCGACCGCAAGTGCGATATACGCCATATCGCGCGTATTCAGCTTTTTCAAGGCGTTTTCTTTCATACCCGTTTCATTTTACCATTCCGCCGCCCGCCTTGCAAGCGATTCGGGACAGGCAAGCCGCCCTTTCTCGCCCTTTGCCGTCCGCGAAAAGGCGACCGCTACCACCCTTTCGAGATTCTTTTTCGCAAACGAGAATTAAATGCGTAAAGTGCTTGCAAAACTTTTCCCGCTGTGCTACAATAACACTACCCAATGGACAATTAGCTCAGTTGGTAGAGCGTCTTCTTGACGTGGAGAGGGTCAGGGGTTCGAGTCCCTTATTGTCCACCAAAATGTCCGACTTATCCGACATTTTTCTATTCTACGGGACTCCGCGGCTTATTAATAGCCGCGCGCCTTCGGCGAGAACCCCTTTCGGGCTGACGCTCGCACCTGCCATTAACAATTTGTCTTTGCCGATTCAGCGATGTATCTTTTCCATCGATAGGCTCGCTATTCCGTCGCTTCGCTCCTTACGAGTCCCTTATTGTCCACCAAAACGGAATAAAACGAACCCCGACACGGCTAAGTCGAGGTTCGTTTTATTCTTTTCTAACGTTTTTTGGGGAATGAAAATTTCATTCAAAAGGTTTTTGTGATCTCACATCACCACGATAACACCTCTTTTGTCATATTAAAAAGTATCACGCTTCGCCCATCGCGACTAAGACATTATGAACAAAAACCCGAATCCGCTCATCATCTTTATCCGCATACCAAACGTTTGTCTGTCCCATACCGTATCCGTCCGCTTGTGTTGTCGGAACAAAAATGTTTCGTTCTTCAGGAGAGATCAGAACGCTGTTTTTGAACTCATCCTTAAAAAAGTAGGGATAAGAGCATCCGTTATGCACCAAGTGCTGTTGATGACGAAAGATAGTGGCGTATCTATACCAACCTACGACTTTTGTTTTATTATCCGATGGATCTTTCGCACAAAAAACGATGTGCACGCCATCCAAGCTCTCTCCTGCTTGCGCTTCAATTCGCTCGATATGAATTTGATAAGGTTTGTTTTTTAAATCTCCACGCGTTTCGACAAAACCGTAAATTAACCCATCATTAAAATCGTGAAAATTGATTTTCTCTCCCGCATCTCCGGTTTCCCGAACATAAGCTCCACCATTTTGGGGGACATCAGAAACGATATCCAAATCATAGTTATTCATATACGCCACTCTGCAAAATAGTATTTTTGACATTTTCCTCATTTCCTTTTGTTTTTTTGTAGGTGCACCCATCCTTGGGATTTTTTTGTCTGTTGCCTATGCCCTGTTTCCTACATAGTTTCACGTCTATTCCGTTCTTTCTTTTGTGCGGGGCGCGGAGATAAGTCCGGCGGCTTGGAGTTCCCTTTTCCCCTTTATAGAAAGCGCGTCGCCTGCAAAGCCCGCTTGGCCTTAACCTCGCAGCATATCAATTGATGGTATAATTCCCGGTATTATAATTCCACCCGGTGCCTTTGGTGATTGCATTCCACTGCAAAACCGTTCCTTGATAAGTAATAGACTTCAAGCTGCTGCAACCGGAGAAGGCATAATCCCCGATGCTATTTACGCTCACAGGAATGGCGATCGAGGTCAAGCCGATACAATAATAGAACGCATACTGATAGATCTCCGTGATCCCCGAGGGCAGAGTCAGTTCGGTTTTTGTACCCGTATAGCCGATTAGAGAAACAAGATTTCCGTCCTTATAAAGGATATATCCATTTTCATCCGTGCTGAGTTTGCTTCCGCCTGCCTCTTTGTAGACGTTCTTTGCATAATAGCCTATGTAGCCGTAGTTATTGCTTCCTTTAGTGATACCGCGGAAGGACCTGTCATAAACTTCCACAAGTTTGTAGCACCCGTAGAAGGCATTATCCCAGATGCTCTCCACTCCGCGCCCAATCGTCACAGAGGTCAAGTTTCTGCAATTATAGAACGCCTCCCTACCGATGCTGTTCACGCGGTCCGGAATGGTGACAGAGGTCAAGCCGCTGCAATACTCAAACGCATAATTCCCGATGCTCGTCACGCCACTTCCAATCGTCACAGAGGTCAAGCCGCTGCAATTATAGAACGCAGAATACCCGATGCTCGTCACGCTCGACGGAATCGTCACAGATGTCAGGCGGCTACAATTATAGAACGCAGAATCGGGAATAGTTGTCACGGTCGATGGGATAACAAGCTCCTCCACCTTTGTACCGTCGATATAGAGCGACTTTGTAGACTTACCATATTGCATCAAACTGCCAAGACCGGAGATGCCGCACCAACCAGCGATACCTCCTTCATAATGGATCGATTTCAAACCGTTGCAATTATAGAACGCACCTTCCCCGATGCTCGTCACGCTCGACGGAATCGTCACAGATGTCAGGCGGCTACAACCATAGAACGCATATTTATAAATTTCCGTGATTCCCGAGGGCAGCGTCAGTTCGGTTTCCGAACCAGTATAACCGATCAAAGAAACAAGGCTCCCATCCTTATAAAGGATATATCCATTTTCATCCGTGCTGAGTTTGCTTCCGCTTTGCTCGGTGTAGACGTTCTTTGCATAAGAGCCGACGTAGCCGTAATCCCAGCTCCCCTTTGTGATATTCAAGGAGGACTTGTTATAAACTTCCACGAGTTTGTAGCAACCCTCAAACGCTCTCTCCCAGATCTCCGTCACACCGCTCCCGATCGTCACCGAGGTCAAGCCGCTGCAATAACGGAACGCCTCCGTACCGATGCTCGTAACGCCGCTGCCGATCGTGACTGAGGTCAGCATAGAATAGCCAGAGAAGGCACCACGGCGAATATATCCGCCCGTCACCGTCACGCTGCGGAGTGAGGAGGGGATGTAATAAGTAATAGAAGAGTCACCCGGGGAATAGTGCGTCACCGAAGTTCCTCCCCTATAACTCAACTCTCCGAAGATATCGCCGAAGTAAGTACTTACAAAGGGGATCGTGATCGAGGTCAAGCCGCTGCATCCGTAGAACGCAGAAGAACCGATGCTCGTCACGCTGTCCGGGATCGTGATCGAGGTCAAGCCACTGCAACCGGAGAACGTCCCACCTTCGATGCTCGTCACGCTATTCGGGATCGTGATCGAGGTCAAGTCGGAGCGACCTCGAAATACAGATTGATCGATCCCCGTGATTCCGAAGGGGAGCGTCAGTTCAGTTTCCGTGCCTGTATACCCCATCAAAATAATACCATCCCAGTCTGCATAGATGATATATCCGTTATCTATGATAAAATTACTTCCGCCTTCTTCCGTATAAACGTTCTTTGCATAATTGCCTATGTAGCCATATGCATTGCTTCCCTTCGTGATGTTCAAGGAGGACTTGTTATAAACTTCCACGAGTTTGTAGCAATTAAAGAACGCCCCAGATCCGATGCTCGTCACGCCAGAGCCGATCGTCACAGAGATCAAGCCGCTGCAATTACGGAACGCATTCCCACCGATGCTATTCACGCTGTCCGGAATAGTGACAGAGGTCAAGCCGCTGCAATTATAGAACGTCCAATCCCCGATGCTCTTTACACCGCTCGGAATCGTCACAGAGGTCAAGCCGCTGCAATTATAGAACGCATAATTCCCGATGCTGTTCACGCTGTCCGGGATCGTCACAGAGGTCAAGCCGCTGCAATTATTGAACGCATAATTCCCGATGCTCGTCACGGTACCATTCGACGGAATGATGCTGTTTTTGCAACCGACTATTAAAGTTTTACTTGCCGTTTCGATCAAATAATTCCCCACACTATGATAAACAGAGTTGCCTTCTTCTACTGTAATCGAGGTCAAGCCGTTGCAATTATAGAACGCAGATTCCCCGATGCTCGTCACGCCGTTTCCGATCGTGATCGAGGTCAGCATTGAACAATTATAGAACGCGCCGAGTAGGATATTCCCGCCCGTCACCGTCACAGTACGGAGCGAGGACGGAATATAGTAGGTCGTTCTATTGATACTGCTCGCAGATGCCCCGTAATACTCCTGACTTACTGCCGTACCGCCCGTATAACTCGACGTGCCGAAGATGTAGCCGAACGGATATTGATACGTATCGTTCGCCGTTTTGCCCGCTACGGCGCCCACAAAGGGGAGCGTGATGCTTTGGAGAGAGGAACAACCGGCAAAGGCCCCACAACTAATAGCGGTCACGTAATTGGGGACGACGATCTCGGTCACTGTTTTGTCTTTGATGCTT
>JAFZZX010000131.1 GCA_017615515.1 Clostridia bacterium | reverse complement strand
TCGTCACGGAACTGACGGTCAATCGCAACATCGCCTGGTTCATCAGCCGTTACGGATGCGACAAGTATTTCGAGCACAACAAGGAACTGCTCTTTTACGAACGTCAAAAACAGCTGATCGACGAGATCAAACAGATCGTCGACTTCGACCTGTTCGACCCCGACGAAGACTGAATGGATTACGTCCTCTCCGACCCGCACGGCGAATACGAACTCTTCCGCGCCCTGCTCGACGCGATCGATTTCGACGACGGGGACAGGCTGATCGTGGTCGGCGACGTCCTCGACAAGGGCGGAGAGTCCGTGCGGCTCCTTCACTACGTCCTCTCGCACCCGAATATCCTGCTCGTACTCGGCAATCACGAATACGACTTTTTGAAATATTGCCACGGCGTGATGGCACGCCAAGAAGACGGCTTCGACCAAGACGCCGCCCTCAAAGAGATCCGCGCCTACTTCGGCAAGGAAGGTGCGTCGCTCGAATGGTCGGACGTCGAGAGGCTCGAGGCGTGCCCCCTCTACTACGAGACCGACGACTATCTGTGCGTGCACGCGGGCGTACGCTTGAGAGCCGACGGCACGATGATCCACCCGAAGGACACCGAAGAGGAATACTTGGTCTACGACCGTAATTTCAAAAGACCCGACCTACACGTCCGCGGAGAGAAGTGCGTGCTGTTCGGACATACCCCGACCCGCTATCTGACGGGCAGGGACGAGATGATCTTTTATCCACGCGACGGCGTGGTCGCCCCTCGTTCGATCCGCGATTACGCGAGGATCCACCTCGACTGCGGCTCCTATCTCGGCAAGACGCTCGGTTGTCTCTGCGTGGACAATTGCCGCGCCTATTACGCGTCGCTTTACTAAAGGAAGGAATGGATATGGAAAAAACGAAAAACTATCGCTTTTACGGTGCGGACACGGCGGCTGTGACCCCGATCGACGAAACGTACGCGGCGGTCGGGGATCAACGCGACCTATACGACCTTTTGTGCGACATTTGGAGCCGAGAAACCTGCGCGCCTCGTCTGCGCCCCGACTGGACGCCCGAGAACAGGACGCTCGGTCAATGCTCGATCACGTCCTTCCTCGTACAGGATATTTACGGCGGCGAAGTGTACGGCGTACCGCTCACGGGCGGCGCCTACCATTGCTACAACGTGGTGGACGGCGTGCGCTTTGACCTCACGAGCGAGCAATTCGGGGACGAAAAACTCGTCTATGACGACAAATACCCGCAGTCGCGCGCGGAACACTTCAAGGACGAGGAGAAGCACGCGCGATACCTCCTCTTAAAGCGCGAACTCGAAAAGCGGATCGCACCGAGCGGCAAGCAGACGGAGCGCAAGGAAGTCGTAGCCGCGCTGATCCTGCGGGGGCAACGGTTTATGATCTGCCGTCGCCCCGAAGGGAAGGCTCGCGCGGGGCTATGGGAATTCGTCGGCGGCAAGGCGGAAAAAGGCGAAACGCTTGCCGAGGCGCTGGTGCGCGAATGCCGCGAAGAGATCGGCGTGACGGTGGCTGTCGGCGACGTGTATATGACCGTTACGCACGACTATCCCGACCTTTCCGTGCATCTGACGCTCTTTCGCGCCGAGATCGCAGAGGGTGAACCCGAACCTCTCGAACATCAATCGATCGCCTGGATCACCGTGTCCGAAATCGACGATTACGACTTTTGCCCCGCGGACGTGGCGATCATCGCCCGATTAAAATCCGACCCCGATCTCTGTCGTAAGCAGTAAAAGACGCCTTTTACTTATCTCACAAAAAAAGGAGCAGACATTGTGCCTGCCCCTATTTTTATGAATCGTTATGACCGACGATTACTCTTCGTCGTCGTTCTTTTGCATCTCTTCGATCTCTTCGGTCACTTCGGAACCGCCGACAGCCGTATCCTCGAGCGGGCGCTCTTGGGGGTGCTTGGAGAGCTTCGCGAAGAAGCTGCTGATCGCATCGTCGATCTTGTCGATGATGCCCTTCTTGGTCAGGAAGTACAGAAGGACGAGCGTACCCGCGAGGAGCACCGCACCGATGCCGAGCGTGATGCCCGCGCTGGCGCCGTAGGACTGACCGACCGACGTCGTGGTGATGAAGCCGACCACGAGATAGGTGATACCCGAGAGGATCGCGACGATGGTCGCATAGGGGAGCTGCGTCTTGACGTGGTCAATGTGGTTGCATTGCGCGCCCGAGGACGCCATGATGGTGGTATCCGAGATCGGGCTGACGTGGTCGCCGTACACCGCACCTGCGAGGACCGCAGACATCGTGAGGAAGAACAAGCCTTCGCTCGACGTCGCGCTCATAACGGCCGTCGCGATGGGGATCAGCACGCCGAAGGTGCCCCACGAAGTACCGGTCGCAAAGGACAAGAGGCAAGCGATGATGAAGAAGACGAAGGGGATCACGCCGAGCGCCATGCTGTCAGCCGTGATGTGCGCCTGCACGAACGCCTTGGCGTTCAAGGTGCCGTCGATGATCGCCGCGCCCGCCTCGTCGATGCCCTCGCCCTTGGCGCCCATGATGCCGCCGAGCGTCCAGGCGAAGGTCAAGATCAGGATCGCGGGAACCATGGACTTGAAGCCGTCCACGATGGACTCCATGCTACCCTTGAAGGTGATCGCCTTGGTGCAGAGATAGAAGACGACGGTGATCACGAGAGCGATGAAGGAACCCATCGCAAGCGCGGAGCCCGCGTCGCAGTTGCTGAACGCTTCCAAAACCGTTTCGGACTGGAGGGTCGTGCCGATCACGCCCGCGTCCCAATCATAGTAGAAACCGTTGTAGATCATCGCGCCGATGCAGCAGAGGATCAAGGTGACGATCGGGAAGACGAGGTTGATGACCTTGCCCTTGACCTTCTCGTCCGCCTCGACGTCCTTGGTCGGGAGGTCGGTCTCGCCCGCGAGCACGTCGCCGGTCTCCGCCGCGATCTTCTCATTGCGGCGCATCTTGAAGAAGTCCATACGGAGCAGCACGGTCACGACCATAAAAGCGATCGTCAAAAGCGCGTACATATTGAAGGGAATGGTCTTGACGAAGGTCAGGATGCCGTTCTCGCCCTCAACGTTGCCCGCGACTGCCGCCGCCCACGAGGAGATCGGGGCGATGATGCAGATCGGAGCCGCCGTCGCGTCGATCAAATACGCGAGTTTGGCGTGGCTGATCTTGTGCTTATCCGTCACGGGACGCATCGCGTTACCGACGGTCAGGCAGTTGAAATAGTCGTCCACGAAGATCAAAGCGCCGAGGCCGATGGTCGCGAGTTCCGCGCCCTTCTTGGTCTTGATCTTGCCGCTCGCCCAGTCGCCGTACGCCCTCGAGCCGCCCGTCTTCACCATCAGAACGGCGAAGATGCCGAGGATCACGAGGAAGATCAGGATGCCGCCGTTGCCGCCGAGCTGTCCGCCCATCGTGATGAACAGATTGCTGATCGCTTCGATCGGATTGCCCCCCGCGAGGAACATAGCTCCCGCGAAGATGCCCGCGAACAGAGACAGGTAAACCTGCTTGGTCACGAGCGCGAGAATGATCGCGATGATTGCGGGCACGAATGCCCAAAAAGTACCTACCATATTTTTCTCCTTTTCGCGCCCGAAGGCGCATTGTGATCGATCATCCGCCGCCCCGTCCCGAAAAAAGAAAAAAGCGGCACGAAGAGCCGCCCGTATCGCCACGTAATCAAGTCGTAAGGTGGATAGCTCTCCGCATTTCTGCGACAGTGCGAGGGATATTCTCCGTCGCCCCAGAATGCGCCCACTACAGGATCGAACGCATCCTTCGGCGTGACTTCCTTTGCCACCGCAAGCGAGCCTGCCCTGCGGTTTATCATAAGCCACGCGCCTCTATCAATAAAAACAAGTTTAAAGCGCATTCGCCCGCGTGTCAAGAAAAAAATAAGAAAAGTTGAGAAATGCGGACGAAGAGCTTTTATTAAGCTCAATCAACGAGATCAGCAAAGAGGTCTGAAGCGAAAAACCCCTCAAGCGTAACACCCATCGTTGCAACGATCTGATACAACGTGTCGAGTTTGATCTTGCCGTTCTTGCCGCTGAGGATCTGCGAGATCGTAGCACGCGGAACGCCGCCTTCTTTAAAAAGACGATATGCCGGATAATCTTTCTCCTTCATCAGTTGCGCCAAGCGAACGCGCACCGCATCTTGCAACGTCATAATTCGTCCTCCTTTCCGTGCGTGGAACAAGTTTATTGTAGAAAAACCCATTTGAAAAATAGTTCCACGTGTGGAATTGTGGACGAAATAACCAATCTATGATATAATGGTTCCGTGCGTGGAACCATATTTGATATGAAAATTGCTTTTTGCGGACATTCCCATATGCAAAACGTCGACGACCTGAAACGCAAGATCGTTTCACTTCTTCGTTCTTTGAATCTACAAGAGCCGATCATCTTTCTTCTCGGCGGATACGGTCGCTTTGACAGCATTTCTCTGCACGCCTGCCAAGAATTTAAGGAGAAATATACCCCTTCCGGTTCTCTCTGTTTTGTTTCTCCTTATAACGACGAGCGATATTATAAGTCGCGATCAACCGCGCTGACGGCATACGATGAAATCATCTATCCGGAAATAGAAAGAACCCCTCGCCGATATGCTATATTGCAAAGAAACAAATGGATGGCAAGAAATTGCGATATTCTTATTTGCTATGTAAAAAACGATTGGGGCGGAGCCTTTTTCACGCTTCGGGAAGCAAAAAAGCGACAAAACTGTCGCATTTTCAACCTTGCCGATCGGCAATAATCCCAAGCGAAACCCCGCGACGGCGGAGAAAGGTGCAGATGCGAGGCTCGACAAGGCGACGGAAACAAAAGTACTCCCCCTAATGACATCAAATCTTTTTCCAAAAGCGACGGCGGAGAGAGGTGTGAAGACGAGCGCTCTCTGACGAAGCGCATATGAGCGTACTCCTTGTACGTGATTATGCGTTGAGGAAGTAGTTAGCGAAGTATTCGTGCCGCTATACGCCGTCGTGTACAATAGTCAAGCGGTATATCTCGTCTTTGGGAACATTTCTTTCGGAAGCGACCTTTTTGATCGCCGTCTTTTTGTCCAAACCCTGCGCCAAATAATGCGCGAGGTGTTCTTCGGGAGAGAGCGCGAGGAGCGGATTCTCCGCCGCTCTGCCCTCCACGAGGATCACGTATTCGCCGCGCGGCTCGTCCGGGCAACCTGCCGCGAGGGTAGTCTCGACGAGGGTCTCATGCAGTTTGGTCAATTCTTTCGCGAGGTAGGCCTTGCGGTCGCCGAAAACGCCATAGAGGAACGCGAGAATACCCTTGACGTCGTGCGGTCCCGCGTAGAAGACGAGAGGCAGAGGCGAGGCGATAAAAGGCTCGATACGGCGACGTTTATCCGCCGCCTTCTCGGGCAAAAAGCCGATAAAGACGAAGCCGCCGTCCAGCCCAGCGAGCGCAGCCGCCGTGGTGACCGCAGTGGGACCTGGGACAGTCTCGATCCTTAT
Organism: Clostridia bacterium; assembly: GCA_017615515.1. Classification (GTDB taxonomy): domain Bacteria; phylum Bacillota; class Clostridia; order Christensenellales; family CAG-1252; genus CAG-1252. Next base: position 4,518 of record JAFZZX010000131.1, on the reverse strand, counting down.
GCCCTCTTCGCGAGCGCGGCGAACCAGAACGGCGCCCGGGTCGGAAATGACGGGCATACCTGCGTCGGATACGAGGGCGATCTCCTTGCCCTCTTTTAGCAAGGCGACGAGTTTCTCCGCGCCTTCCTTTTCCTTTTGCTTATAGTAACTGACGAGCGGTTTTTTTATGCCGAGGGCGTTTAGTAGGATCGCGGTGCGGCGAGTATCCTCGCAGGCGACGAGGTCGACTTTCTCCAGCGTTTCGCGCGCGCGCTCCGTGACGTCTTTTAAGTTTCCAATCGGTGTGCCGACGATATAGAGAGCCATAATCTTAACTGCGGTACAAGTCCGCAACCTCCTTACTCATATGTCCTTCGGTATCCCTCGTGACGAGGGTACGGGTGATGACTTCGTCCCTAGGCGCTCCCTTGACGGCGAGGGCGATGAAGCGATCGGGCGCCTTGTCCCGAGACGCGGTCAGATAGGTCTTCTCCGCGAGACTGAGCCCCTCTGCCGCGAGAGCGTCGTCGAACTCCTTTTCGCGCGCAGTCGGGAACAGGACGTACGCCCTGCCGCCTTCTTTGAGGAGATACGCCGTAGCCGCGAGCGCTTCTCGGATCGTGATCGCGATCTCGTGACGGGCGATCGCCGTGGACTCGTCGGGATTGACCGCGCCGGACCCGACCTTGAAATAGGGCGGATTCATTATGGCGACGTCACCCGTCGCAGGGGGCAGGTAGTCGCCGACGCGCCGCATATCCCCCTCGACGATCTGCATCCGCTCTCCGTAATCGTTGATTCGGACGCTGCGCCGCGCCATATCCGCGAACGCGGGCTGGAGCTCGAGCCCCGTGACCGCCACCTCGCGTTTCGCCGCGACGAGGAGCCCCATCACACCCGAGCCGCATCCGAGATCGTAGACGACCTCGCCTTTCTCCGCCTTGACGAGATTTGCGAGGATCACGCTGTCCGAATTGAATCGATACCCTTTCTTGGGTTGCAAGATCGCGAGCCCGCGGGTCTCCATATCCTCGAGGCGCTCCCCTTCAGAAATCAGCTTGTGCCTTCTCGCGCGCAGTCTCGCCTTGGCAAGCAAGGTCACGTCGTGGGTGTGGATGCTGAGGTCGTGCAAAAACCGTAGCGTCAAGGCGTGCATACCGCCCGCTTCCGCCGCGCGCTGACTGATGCGAGACCTGCAAGCGAGGAGACTGGGCAGGACGAAGAGGACGAGAATGGCGCTGATCGTCGCGCCGCGCATGACCATCAACGTGATCTCCTTGATGACCGCATTCGAGGAGATCAAGGTAACGCTGGCGCACGCCGCGATAAGGATACTCGCCGAAGTCACGACGCTCATCGTGCAGGACGTGCCGCTCTCGTAGGCGGCGATCATCGGTTCCTTGCCTTCCCTGCGGAGCGCGCGGTACTTGTGCGTGACGAGGATCGCGTAGTCCACCGTCGCGCCGAGTTGGATCGCGCCGACGACGATATAGGCGAGGAAGTTCAGGGATTGTCCGAAGATCGTGCTGATGCTGAAATTGATCCAGGTGCCGAGCTCGATCAGAAGGACGAGCATACACGGATAGATGAAGCTACGGAAGGAAAGGAGCAACACGACGAAGATGACCGCGATCGAGATCAGGGTGATCCACCTGAAATCGCGCGGAGTCAATTCGCGGAAATCCGAGACCGCCTGCACGACGCCCGTGACGAAATAGGTTTTGCCCGTAAAGGTGTCCTCCGTCACCTGCTTCACCGCGAGCAGCGTTTCCTCCGCCGCCTCGGACTCCACGCCGCGATCCTCGGACAACGAGACGAGGTACAGGGTATAACCGTCCTCGGTCACGTAGCCCGAGTCCATGCCGAGTTCCAAGAGGTCGGGGTGGATCGAGAAACCAAAGACTTTGACGGTAAACTGCCCGCTGTCGTCCACCGATTCGGGCGGCAAAAAGGCGAAAAAGCCGGTCACCGCACTAACGCCGTCCACCGCCTCGAGTTTCTCGGCGAAGCGGATATTCTCGGTGGGATCATCCTCGATCACGGGAGCCATCAAAAAGATCTGGTTGCTCGTATCTTGCACGCAAGCGACGAGCGTGGCGTCGCCCTTCGTCTCGGGCATAAAGTTCATGTAGGAAAGCGGGAGCAGATATTGCCCGATGAAGGTGGGCACCAACAGGAGCGAGAAGATCACGACGATCACCACGCGGTGGCGCACGCTGAACTTCGCGACCCGACGGAACTTAAAGTCGATCAAGCGACGATGTCCCGTCTTCTTCATCGGCTGTTCGAGTAGGATCAACAAGCAGGGTTGGAGTACGATCACGGTCACGAGAGCGAGCGCAATGCCCTTAATAAGCACGCCCGCGAGATCCGCGCCGAGCGTGAAACTCATCACGAAGAAGGCGGCGAATCCGCCCATCGTCGTCAGCGCGGATGAAAAGACGGTGTTTAAAGTCGTGCCGATCGCGCCGATCATCGCGCCGCGCGGGGGCAAGCCCTTGGCGCGCTCTTCGCCGTACAGCTGGGTCAAAAAGATCGAATAGTCCATCGCGAGGGCGAGTTGCAGGATCGAGGCGGCGCAGAAGGTGATGATGGACACCTCGGGGAAAAAGAAGTTCGTCCCCATATTGATCACGATCGAGACCCCCATCGTCGCCATAAAGATCACGGGCTCGAGCCAATTGGAACTGACCAAGAAGAGGATCATCAGGACGAGCACGACCGCGACCGCGAGATAGATCGGCAGCTCGGAGATCGCGTCGTCATAGACCTTACGCGAAACGGGAGCGGTGCCGCCCGAAACGTATTCCGCGCCGATCTCGTCAAGTGCGTCGTTCACCGCGGCGAGGGACGCGCCCGCTTCGTTGGTACTCGCGCCGACGTCCATCGTGACCATCAGCATATACGTGCCGTCACGGTAAAAGAGGCTCTCGTACTTGGCACGCGCCTTGTCGCCCCCTTCCATCAGCGAGAAAGGATCGTCGATCTCCATGCTCCCAAAGGACATCGAACTCATACTGCCGAGCCACATAACGTCGGCGACGTGGGGATCGGTCTTTGCCTTATTCACCGCTGCGGCGAGGTCGTCGTAGGTCACAGTAGAGCCCTTGACGGCGTAGACGGCGTTGCTCTCGATACCGAACTTCTCCGAAAGAACGGAGGAACCGTCGTAAGTGGCGGTGCCTTCGGGCAGATAGCTCATGATGTCGCTGTTGATATTGGTGCGCGTGATGCCGTACGCGCAGAAAAGGACGAGCACGGCGATCACGATCACGATGGGAACGCGAAAGCGAACGATGCCGCTGCCGACCTTGTCCATAATGCTTCTGAAACTCGGTAACTTCTTCATGTCTTCTCCATTATAGCACGCACCGTTTGTAAATACAAACGATTGCCTTTTTCATTTTATCGGTTGAACGCCTTGCGGAACCTTAGCGGCGTGTAGCCCGTCCGCCTGCGAAACTGTCTGGACAGATAGTTGCTCTCGCCGAATCCCGTCCGTTCGGCGATCTCCTTGAGCGACAGCACGTTCTCGATCAGGAACTCCTTGACGCGCGCCACGCGATAGTCGATCAAATAGCGCACGACCGACACGCCGACGTCCTTTTTGAAGACCTGGTCGCAATGCTGCACCGAATACGCCATCGCGTCCGCGATGCTCTTGAGAGTCAACGGGCGACGATAGTTCTCGCGAATATAGTCGAGAATGCGCTCGGTCAACGTGCTGAACCCGCTCCTCGTCACGGCGGACAAGAGGGCATTCAGGATCGCGGACAGCAGATCGGAAAAGGCGGCGCGCGCATATTCGCCGTGATCGCGGTCGATCTCGTCGCAGGCGTAGATCATCATACGGATCTCCTGCCCGACCCCGCTCTCGACGAGGAGAGGGAGCAGCAACTCCTCTTCGGTGCGGAAGTTGTAACTCGCGTAAGTCGCCCTGCCTTCGCCGAAAAAGCGCTCGCGCTTGCTCCCCGGCGGCATCAAGACCGCGTCCCCCGCCCGCACCGTGAGCTTGCGGTTATTGATCCGATATTCCAGCGCCCCCTCGAGCACCACGGTAAGGTCGTAATACGGGATCACGGACGGCTGGATCGACTGGACGGGTCCGTCCTTGTGAAAACGGAAATAATGTATCTCGGTATTTGCCATAATAATGTGCTAAAATCCTCTTGTTTTCATAACTTTCGATATTGATTTTGTGCTTTTTATGAAGTATAATATTTTCAAACGACATTGTCAAGGAGAAACTGCTTTATGTTGAAATCGGCAAGTATTATCACTCGTCATCCCGCAAACCCCGTTTTGTCCGCAAAGGACGTCCCCTACGACGCCGACCTCGTCTTCAACGCGGGCGTCATCAAACTGGACGGCACCTACTATATGCTCTTCCGCAACGACTATTGTTCGCCGCGCGGCAGCCAAACTCTGGCGGGCACGAATATCGGCCTCGCGAGGAGCGCGGACGGCATCAAGTGGGAAGTCGATCCCGAGACCCGTTTCGACGATTTCTCGGGCGGCGAGATCAAGAGGATCTACGAT